>NZ_JBIBGE010000017.1:0-132991 GCF_042956345.1 Pseudomonas sp. NPDC008258 | reverse complement strand
GGCGGTGGCGGTGGTTTGAACGCGGGGATGCTGTGGTTCAACGTGATTTCGCTGAAGACGGCCTACAACAGCCTGCAGAAGAGCAATGCACCGGAGTACACCTTGGGGTTTGCTTCATCGGTGTTCGGGGTGATCGGTGCAGCGGCGGCGACGCTGGTTAGCACGCGGGCAACGCAGAAGGCTGTGATGCTGCGATTGAGTGCCACCGCGCCGGGCATGGCCTTTGGCAATGGAATCATCAAGTTCTTGAGTAGTAATCTGTTTGCGCGTTTGGCTGGTTATCCGGCGATAGCATTTGGGTTTTTAGCGGACAGTGCCAAGGCGCTGCGACAGTATGACAACGGTAACCTTACTGCAGCCAGTTACACGATGGGTGGTGGACTCACCATGGCGATTGGCTCCGCTGTCGCTCTTGAAGCAGGGCTCGCCGTTGCCGGCGCGACATCAGTTGTGCCCTTTGCCGGATGGGCCGCAGCTGCCCTTGTTCTGGTAGGGGTTGCCATCATTGCAGGGGGCCTTTACCTACACGCCAAGGCCCATGAGCACCTTCACAGCCCAATTGAGTTGTGGGCAGCACGCTGTATTTTCGGCAATCGCATCAATGATGGAGAGGTGCGTCCTGAAATTACTTTGGACTATGAGAAAAAACTCCCCATTTACGCTTCGCTACAAGCCGAGGTAAAAGCCTGGCACACCGAGCATTACGGACCAAAACTACTGTCCGCCGAACAGGCTCTGCTATTCGGTATAAAGAATGTCGATAGCCGATGGCATCAGAATAATCACTGGTCTCCGCCCAACTGGACAGCTATCACACATAACGAAGTCGCCAAGCCTCAACCAACCGTTGAGTTTACGGTGCTGCTGCCAGGTTTTGTGCTTGGGGTAAGCGAATGGTCTGGAAGTTTAAGCACCCTACGTGACGACCTAGGAATGGACGTATTCCCAATCGCCCCGACCAGCCACATCATAGGTGGTGGTTTAGTTCTGCATTTCGAGAACACACTGACCAACGCAACCCATGTCTCATTGCAATTATCTTACAGCGCCAATCAGGGGTTGGACGAAGACAATGAGACCCAATCAATCTTCCGACTGGAGCGCTGACTATGGCAACCATCTGGATATTCAATTCAAAGTCAGACTCCGGGCATAAGCCCGCTATTGCCGGGCAACTTATACGCGTATCGGAGAATACTTTACTCCTAAGAAATCCATGGGTAACAGACTCCGTATTCATGGGGAAACTGTACTGCGCAATAACAGTCATATCACTCATCGGACTCTACCCTCAAATCCTCCCAATCACTTTAGACCTCTACAATGAAAGCATTGCATTAATGGCTTTGTTTTTAATCGCTCCATTTCCTTTCGTCCCCTTTCTCATTTACCGCATCTATTTTATAAGAAATCTATCAAGCTTTTGCCTCAACCGCTCAACCCAAAAAATCTACTACCAACGCTTGAGTAAATTATTAGTCTTCGAGTGGAGCAACACAGGCGGTGGCCTTTTCAAACGCACCGAATCCGGCGGCTCATCCTTCAGCACCAGCTACGCTCTCGCCTTCGCCCCCCGCCGAGCCGACGGTAGCCTCCACCAAAAAGACTGCCTCTGGGTCGACAGCAACGAACCCACCGAGTCCGGGGTCAGGCACGTCGCCGAAGTCTGGGAATACTTGCGCCACTTCATGGCCCACGGCCCGGCCAAACTCCCCCCGCCCGGCGAGCCCAACTGGTGGCACAAACCGCTGCACGCCATCTGCCTGACCCCGGCAGAAGCCTGGCGCCACTATGCCCCCTGGCGAACCGGCGAGCCCGGTGAAATGCAGGGCAAGAAAAACTGGCAACTGCCTTTCTGGGCCGTGCTGTTCCCGTACAACCTTACGGTCGCGATCTGCTGGTATGGCATCTGCCGCCTGTTCAATGTGAGGGCCGCACCGCCGCCCCCTGAAGCGTTCGAGGAACTTCCGGTGCGCTCAAGCAAAAGGAAGCCTGCATGACTAACGCCTCCGTCAACAACGCTACTTCCAGCCCACGTGATTCCACAGTGCTGCTGCCTGGCTTTGTGCTTGGCGTAAGCAACTGCTCAGGAAGCCTGAACACCCTGCGTGACGATCAAAGAATGGACGTATTCCCAATCTTCCGACTGGAGCGCTGACTATGGCAACCATCTGGATATTCAATTCAACGTCAGACTCTGGGCACAAACCTGCAATCAGGGGGCAACTGGCAAATTTATCCAATAACACTTTATGCTTGCGGAACCCATGGGTGTCAGACTCCGTATTTATGGGCAAGCTGTATTGCGCCATAACCATCATATCGCTCATTGGACTTTACCCTCAAATACTTCCAATTATCCCGGACCTATACACCAAGAGCATTACATTGATGCTCTTATTTTTAATATCCCCATTTGCCTTCACCCCATTCCTAGCTTATCGGATTATCTTCATAAAGGGCTTATCAACCATTTGCTTCAACCGCTCAACCCAAAAAATCTACTACCAACGCCTGAGTAAAGTATTCGTCTTCGAGTGGAGAAACACAGGCGGTGGCCTTTTCAAACGCACCGAATCCGGCGGTTCATCCTTCAGCACCAGCTACGCCCTCGCCTTCGCCCCCCGCCGAGCCGACGGTAGCCTCCACCAAAAAGACTGCCTCTGGGTCGACAGCAACGAACCCACCGAGTCCGGTGTCAGGCACGTTGCCGAAGTCTGGGAATACTTGCGCCACTTCATGGCCCACGGCCCGGCCAAACTCCCCCCACCCGGCGAGCCCAACTGGTGGCACAAACCGCTGCACGCCATCTGCCTGACCCCGGCAGAAGCCTGGCGCCACTATGCCCCCTGGCGAACCGGCGAGCCCGGGGAAATGCAGGGCAAGAAAAACTGGCAACTGCCCTTCTGGGCCGTGCTGTTCCCCTACAACCTCACCGTCGCCATCTGCTGGTACGGCATCTGCCGCCTGTTCAACGTGCAAGCCGCACCGCCGCCCCCGGCAGCCTTCGAAGAGGCACCTGTCAAACCTGGCAAAAGGAAGCGCAAATGAAACCCATCGTACTCGTAGGTCATCGCCATCTCTGCCCACTGCATGGCGAAGGCACCGTTGAAACCGGTGCTAGCGCAACATTTGTAGATGGCAAAGCCGTAGCACGCGTAGGCGACCGCACCAGTTGTGGCGCTGTCATAGAAACCGGGGCGGCCTGCACGATCATTGAAGGCCAACCCGCGGCAAGGGAAGGCGATACAACCAGCCACGGCGGTACATTGGTCGAAGGCGACCCCGGATGGCTGATTGACTGACCTCAGAGTCAGTGGGTATGAGGCAACCGCTTCAACGACCATGCAGCGCCATCGCCCGTAGAAGCGTTTGAGGACGTGCCCGCTAAGGCCCCCGAGTGATCACCACCTCAAGGTATTCACTCGGCACCACCAACGATGAAGCACCACCCACGTTGTTCTCATCCAGCAACTGGGTAAGGTCTCGCTCCAGGGCATTGGCCCCCTGCGCCTCCAACGACGCAAATGCCTTGTGCACCGGCCCGTACCAGGTGCGGAACACCTCGATGAAATGTGCCGCGGAGCGGTAGCGGAAGTTGAAGTACTGGTGGCTTACCTGAAGTTCACCCAGCGTACCTTCGAACATCACCCGCAACTGTTCCTCATCGCCCCACCGCGAAGGCGCAAGGGCCCCGGTGGGTGGCGGCACATGCCGACCCAGGGTCTTGAACATCTGCCCGACAAAACCTTGTGGGGTCCAGTTTGCCAGGCCGATGCGGCCACCTGGCCGGCATACCCGCGCCAGTTCGCGCGCGGCCTGTGCCTGATCCGGCGTGAACATCACGCCAAAGGTGGAAAGCACGGCATCAAAGGTGCCATCGCCAAACGGCAGCGCTTCGGCATCGGCGGCCTGGAACAGCACATTCAGGTGTTCGGCACGGGCCCGTTCTTCGCCGCGCTTGAGCAGTTCGGGTACATAGTCGGTGGAGGTGACGCGGCAACCGCGCCGGGCGGCCGCCAGGGTGGCATTGCCATTACCAGCGGCAACATCCAGCACGTGTTCGTCCCAGCGCAGGTCGCAGGCTTCGGCCAGGCGCTCGCCAACCAGCTGCAGGGTGGTGCCGATTACGGCGTAGTCACCGCTGGCCCAGGCGGCTTGCTGGCGGGTTTTGAGGGCATTGGTATCCAAAGGGGTGCTCATGGTCTGCGCCTTCTTGTTGTGCGCGGCCGAGGTCCTTCTGGCGGTTCACGCGCCATGGATTTGGGGAGCAAAATGTTACGCGCCTGCCAGGCGAAGCGGAAAGGCGAATTGGGGATAAGGCCGTGATCAAAGCGATATATGGCACCGGCGTATCCGGTGCCATGCACTTTGTTGGATTCTTCGCGGGAGTTCGACGCGCCCGCTCATAGAACTGCACATCACTTACTGATTTAGCAGGGACCCTGTGGGAGCGGGCAAGCCCGCGAACACCGGCGCAGCCGGTGCCATGCACCGCACTGGATTCTTCGCGGGCACGCCCGCTCCCACAGGGTACGTGGTGCGCCTGGCATCAGTTTTCTGCGCGACAGCGCAGCCAGATCTCCCACAGGGATCATATACACGCCTGGGTATCGAGCAGGGTTATTTGCCCTGCTCGATACTGGGTGTTCAGGCGAACCTGGCCCGCGCGGCGTGCAGCTTCTTGTAGCTCTCGATCAGGCGCAGGTGGCGATCAAGGCCTTCGAGCTTCATGCTGGTCGGGGTCAGGCCATGGAAGCGTACGCTGCCGTCCACCGAGCCCAGCACCGCGTCCATGCGCGCGTTGCCGAACATGCGGCGGAAGTTGGGCTCGTAGTCGTCCATTTCCAGCTCATCATCCAGCACCACTTCCAGCACCACATTCAATGCCTGGTAGAACAGCCCGCGCTCGACGGTGTTGTCGTTGA
The DNA here is from genome assembly GCF_042956345.1 of Pseudomonas sp. NPDC008258. Classification (NCBI taxonomy): domain Bacteria; kingdom Pseudomonadati; phylum Pseudomonadota; class Gammaproteobacteria; order Pseudomonadales; family Pseudomonadaceae; genus Pseudomonas; species Pseudomonas sp. NPDC008258. Next base: position 128,063 of record NZ_JBIBGE010000017.1, on the reverse strand, counting down.
ACTGCAGGAACGCTTCGACCAGTTCCTTGGCCTCCTCGAAGCGCTGCACTGCCAGGCAGATCAACAGTTTCAGTTCCAGGATGGTCAGCTGGCCCCACACCGTGTTCTCGTCGAACTCCACGCCAATCAACGTGGTAATGGTGGTGTAGTCATCCACATCGCAGTTGTCCAGGCGCTTGAGCAGCAGCTTCAGCGGGCGGCTCTCGAGGTTGTGCAGGTTGAGAATGTCGGCACGGAACGACAAGGCACGGTTGGTGTTGTCCCAGATCAGGTCCTCGACCGGGTAGATCTCCGAGTAGCCCGGCACCAGGATGCGGCAGGCGGTGGCGCCAAGGTTGTCGTACACCGCCATGTACACCTCCTTGCCCAGGTCTTCGAGGATGCCGAACAGGGTTGCAGCCTCCTGCACGTTGGAGTCCTCGCCATGCCCCGAGAAGTCCCACTCGACGAATTCGAAGTCAGCCTTGGCACTGAAGAAGCGCCACGACACCACGCCGCTGGAGTCGATGAAGTGTTCGACAAAATTGTTCGGCTCGGTCAGCGCGTGGCTTTCGAAGGTCGGCTGCGGCAGGTCGTTGAGGCCCTCGAAGCTGCGGCCTTGCAGCAGTTCGGTGAGGCTGCGCTCCAGTGCCACTTCAAGGCTTGGGTGAGCGCCGAACGAGGCGAATACGCCGCCGGTACGCGGGTTCATCAAGGTCACGCACATGACCGGGAACTCACCGCCCAGCGAAGCATCTTTCACCAGCACCGGGAAGCCCTGCTCTTCCAGCCCCTGGATGCCGGCAACGATGCCCGGGTACTTGGCCAGCACCTCCTGCGGCACGTCCGGCAGGCACAGCTCGCCTTCGAGGATTTCGCGCTTCACCGCCCGCTCGAAGATTTCCGACAGGCACTGCACCTGCGCCTCGGCCAGGGTGTTGCCGGCACTCATGCCGTTGCTCAGGAACAGGTTTTCGATGAGGTTGGACGGGAAGTACACCACCTGCTCATCCGACTGGCGCACGAATGGCAGCGAGCAGATGCCGCGCGCCGTGTTGCCCGAGTTGGTGTCGTACAAGTGCGAACCCCGCAACTCACCGTCCGGGTTGTAGATTGCCAGGCAGTGCTCGTCGAGGATCTCGGCCGGCAGTGCGTCGCGCGGGCCAGGCTTGAACCACTGCTCGTTGGGGTAATGCACGAACGGCGCGTTGGCCAGCTCCTCGCCCCAGAACTGGTCGTTGTAGAAGAAGTTGCAGTTCAGGCGCTCGATGAACTCACCCAGTGCCGAAGCCAGCGCCGCTTCCTTGGTGGCGCCCTTGCCGTTGGTGAAGCACATCGGCGACTGCGCATCGCGCACGTGCAGCGACCACACGTTGGGCACGATGTTGCGCCACGAAGCGATCTCGATCTTCATCCCCAACCCGGCGAGGATGCCGGACATATTGGCGATGGTCTGCTCCAGCGGCAGGTCCTTGCCGGGGATATAGGTGCTGCTGTCCGCTACCGGCATCAGCAGGCCCTGGGCATCGGCGTCGAGGTTTTCGACCGTTTCGATCACGAACTCGGGGCCGGTCTGCACCACTTTCTTGACGGTGCAGCGGTCGATGGAGCGCAGGATGCCCTGGCGGTCCTTCTCGGAAATGTCTTCGGGCAGCTCGACCTGGATCTTGAAGATCTGGTTGTAGCGGTTTTCCGGGTCGACGATGTTGTTCTGCGACAGGCGAATGTTTTCGGTGGGGATGTCGCGGGTCTGGCAGTACAGCTTGACGAAGTAAGCCGCGCACAAGGCCGAAGACGCCAGGAAATAATCGAACGGTCCAGGGGCCGAACCATCACCCTTGTAGCGGATCGGTTGGTCGGCGATCACCGTGAAGTCGTCGAACTTGGCTTCGAGACGGAGATTGTCGAGAAAATTGACCTTGATTTCCATGCGGGATTACCGTGATTTAAGCGTGCAAAACGAAATTGGCCGGCATTATCCGGGTTTTCAGCCCGGAAGTCCTGTTTACCTCGTCGCTTGCGCATTCCACCGGATTGCTTGCCTGATCCTCTGGACCTGCACCCGCCACCGGACCAGCGGTCATCCCCCTGTGCTAGCGTTTCTTCTCTGGGGAACAACGTATTCCCCACACAGAATAATCAATGCGACAGCAACCGATGATTGGCAGGTGAACCATGGAACTACGCATCAACCAGAAGACCTACCAGGTCGAGGTGGACGCCGATACGCCCCTGCTGTGGGTGATCCGCGATGACCTGGGGCTGACTGGCACCAAGTATGGCTGTGGCCTGGCCCAGTGCGGCGCCTGCTCGGTGCTGGTAGACGGCAATGTGGTGCGCGCCTGTGTTACCCCTGTGGCTGGCGTGGCAGGGCGTGAGGTGACCACCATCGAGGCGATCGAGGCCGATGCTGTCGGCAAACGGGTGGTCGCGGCCTGGGTCGAGCATCAGGTGGCCCAGTGCGGCTACTGCCAGTCCGGCCAGGTGATGGCGGCCACGGCGCTGCTCAAGCACACCCCCAAGCCCAGTGACGCGCAGATCGACGCCGCCATGGTCAACCTGTGCCGCTGCGGCACCTACAACGCCATCCATGCCGCTGTGCACGGCCTGGCTCAAGGGGAGCAGGCCTGATGAACACGCCCGTCGATACGCCTGCCGAGTTGCTCAAGCTGCAACTGGGCGAGACCGTCAACCTGTCACGGCGGCGCTTTCTTGCTGGCACGGCGGTCGGTGCCCTGGTGCTGGGTTTTGGCCTGCCCATGGGGTCGGCCCGGGTGCAGGCCGCAGTTGCTGCGACCGCGGAACGGGGCACTCAGGTGCCGGCGTTCCTGGAGATCCGCCCGGACGGTACGGTGCGCCTGCTCAGTCCGTTCATGGAGGGCGGGCAAGGCCCCTTCACCGCCATGGCACAAATCGTCGGTGAAGAGCTGGATGTCGACCCTGCCCATTTCGTGGTCGAGAGTGCGCCACCGGGCGAAGCCTATGTAGTAATGGAAAACGGCATGCGCATTACCGGCGGCAGCATGTCGGTGCGCATGAGCTACCCGACCATGCGCCGCCTGGGCGCCCTCGCCCGGGCCATGCTGCTGCAGGCCGGTGCCCAGCAGTTGGGCGTGCCGGTTGAAGAACTCTCGACCACACCTGGCAACGTGGTACATACCACGACCGGCCGCTCCATCCCCTATGGCGAACTTGCCGGCCGCGCCATGGACCTGCCGGTGCCCGACCCGGCCAGCGTCAAGCTGCGCGACCCCAGCCAGTTCCGCTGGATCGGCAAGCCCGTGCGCCGCCTGGACGCCTACGACAAGTCTACCGGCAAGGCCCAGTACTGCATCGACATCAAGGTCGACGGCATGCTCCACGCCGCCGTGCAACACGCGCCACGCCTGGGCATGACCGTGGGCGGCCTGCGCAATGAAGCGCAGGTCAAAGCCATGAAAGGCGTGCATTCGGTGCATCAGTTACCGGGCGCCGTGGCCGTGGTCGCCGAGCGCTGGTGGCATGCCAAGCGTGCGGTGGAGGCGATTCAGGTGGACTGGCAAGAGGCCGCTGCCGACTCGAAGGTGCGAGCGATGCCGGCAGACTTCTCCAGCGATGGCTGGCGCGAGCACCTGGCCACGGTCGAAGGCCCGGCCCGCGATGAAGAAAACCAAGGCGATACTGCGGGCGCCTTGAGCAACGCCAAGACCAAGGTCGAGGCCAGCTACCACAACCAGTACCTGAACCATGCCCAGCTGGAGCCACCCTCTGCCCTTGCCCGCTTCAACCCGGACGGGACGCTGGACGTGTGGCTGCCCAACCAGGCGCCGGACATGTTCCGCGACGACATTGCCAAGCGCACCGGCCTGGAAACTGCGCAAATCAACCTGCACTCGCCGCTGCTGGGCGGTTTCTTTGGTCGCCACTTCCTGTACGACTCAGCCAACCCCTACCCCCAGGCCATTGCCTTGGCCAAGGCAGTGGGGCGGCCGGTGAAACTTATCTGGAGCCGTGAAGAAGAGTTCCTGCGCGACGTGCTGCGCCCGGTTGCCGTGGTCAAGTTCCGTGCTGGCCTGGATGCAGACGGTTTTCCGGTTGCCCTGGAAGCGGTCAGTGCCACCGAAGGCCCGACCGAAGCACTGGCCGGCAAGCAAGGCGACAAAATCGACCCGACCGCGCTTGAAGGGCTGTCGGGCAAGGCCTACGCCATCGCCAACAAGCGCATCGCCCAGATCTATGTGAAAGGCCCGGCCATGCTTGGCTACTGGCGCTCGGTGGGCAATTCGCTGAACGACTTCTTCTACGAGTCGTTTCTCGACGAACTGGCCGACAAAGGCGGCAAAGACCCCTTCGAACTGCGCCTGCACCTGCTGCGCGACAACCCGCGCCTGACCAACCTGCTGAACGCGGTCGCCGACCTGTCCGGCGGCTGGAAGCGCGGCCCGTTCACTGCCGACGATGGCAGCAAGCGGGCACGTGGCGTGGCCATGGCCTCGCCCTTCGGCTCGGAGGCGGCAGTCATTGCCGAAGTGTCGATCGAGAATGGCCAGGTCAAGGTGCACGATATCTGGCAGGCCATCGACCCGGGCAGCATCGTCAACCCGGCGATCATCGAGCATCAGGTAAATGGCGCCGTCGCCCTGGGCCTGTCGCAGACGCTGGTGGAAGAGGCGGTATACGTGGATGGCAAACCACGGGCGCGCAACTACGACCTGTACCCGATCCTGCCGCCCTCGCGCATGGCCCGGGTGCATGTGCGCATCGTCGAAAGCGGGGCGAAGATGGGCGGCATTGGCGAGCCACCGTTGCCGGCCGTAGCCCCGGCGGTAGCCAACGCGGTCGCGCAACTGACCGGCCAGCGCGTACGCAGCCTGCCGTTGAGCCGCCATACCTTCAGCTAGCGCACAAGGAACGCCCCCATGACCCATCGTTTCGCAGGAACCGCTGGCTGGCTGGCGCTGCCGTGCCTGGTCGCGGCAGGCCTGCTGGCCTGGTATGTCACCCGCGAGCCCGCCTCGCCGTTTGTGGGCGCACAGGCCCCTGCCGCCGACCCGGCACTGGTCAGCCGTGGCGAATACGTGGCCCGGCTCAGCGACTGCGTGGCCTGCCACAGCCTGCCGGAGGGCAAGCCGTTCGCGGGCGGGCTGGAAATGGCCACCCCGCTCGGGGCTATTCACGCCACCAACATTACCCCTGATCGCGACAACGGTATCGGCAGTTACAGCCTCGCCGACTTCGACCGCGCCGTGCGCCAAGGTGTCGCGCCCGGCGGCCGGCGGCTGTACCCGGCCATGCCCTACCCGTCCTACGCCAAACTCAGTGACGACGATGTAAAGGCGCTATACGCATTCTTCATGCACGGCGTGCAACCGGCCCGGCAGGCCAACCTGGCCAGCGACATCCCCTGGCCGCTGAACCTGCGCTGGCCCATTGCCCTGTGGAACGGCCTGTTCGCCGCCACCACGCCATACGCCGATAAACCTGGGCAGGATGCGCAATGGAATCGCGGCGCCTATATCGTTCAGGGCCCTGGCCACTGCGGCAGCTGCCATACGCCACGCGGCCTGGCATTCAACGAAAAGGCGCTGGATGACAGCGGCAAGCCCTTCCTGGCCGGCGCCCTGCTCGATGGCTGGTACGCACCGAGCCTGCGTGCCGACCACAACACAGGGCTGGGACGCTGGAGCGAAGACGAGATCGCGCAGTTTCTCAAGACCGGCCGTAACCGCCATGCAGTCGTGTTCGGCTCGATGACCGAGGCGTTCAACAACTCCACGCAGTTCATGAGCGACGATGACCTGGCGGCCATCGCCCACTACCTGAAGTCGCTGCCCGGCGACCCGCAGCGTGATGGGGCGCCGTGGCAGTACGTGGCCGGGTCGGCAGCAACACAGCTCGACAGCCCGGGCGCACATACCTACGTGACCCGCTGCGCGTCGTGTCACGGGCTGGAAGGCAAGGGCCAGGACCAATGGATGCCACCTTTGGCGGGGGCAACCTCGGCACTGGCTAAAGAGGGCGCTTCGGCGATCAACATTACCTTGAACGGTTCGCAGCGCGTGGTGACGGCGGGGTTGCCTGATGCCTACCGCATGCCGGCGTTCCGGGAGCAACTGAGTGACCAGGAAATTGCCGAAGTACTGAGCTTCGTGCGCACGGCCTGGGGTAATCATGGCGGCAGCGTGGATGCGCAGGCGGTGGGCAAGTTGCGTGGGCATACCGACCCGGCCAGCAGCAGCCCGATCATCTTGCATATGCGCTGAGACAGGGGGTGCCTGTGCCGGCCTCTTCGCGGGCTTGCCCGCTCCCACAGGTACTGCACAGGATTCGAAACTGTCGAAAATCCTGTGGGAGCGGGCGAGCCCGCGAAGAGGCCACTCACAACCTTCAGGGTTAAAGGAGCCCCATGGAAAGCATCGACCTGCTGGTACTGCGTACCACCCGAGACTGGCTCGCCGCTGGCCACCGCGTCCTGCTGGCCACGGTCGCCCGCACCTGGGGTTCATCCCCTCGCCCGGTCGGCTCGATGATGGCCTTGCGCGGTGATGGCCGGGTGGTCGGCAGTGTCTCCGGTGGCTGTATCGAGGACGACCTCATTCACCGTTACACCACTGCCCACGGCGGCCCCGGCATCCCCAACGGCCTGCCCCAAGTGGTGCGTTACGGCGTAAGCGCCGATGAAGCACACCGTTTCGGCCTGCCCTGTGGCGGCACACTGGAGCTTGTACTGGAGTTCACACCGCCGCTGCAGCACCTCGAACGACTGCTGGCCTGCCTTGACAAGGGCAGCCTGGTCCGCAGAGGGCTCAACCTGCACAACGGTGATATCAGCCTGACCCCCACCAGCACGCCTGACCTGTTCAGCTTCGATGGCCAACACATGCTCAGCACCCTGGGGCCGGGCTACCGTTTACTGCTGATCGGTGGTGGCGCACTGGCCGAGTACCTGGCCACCATGGCCCTGTTCAATGGTTTCAACGTTTCGCTGTGCGACCCACGCCCTGAGTACACCGCAGGCTGGAGCGTGGCCGGCGTCAACCTGCTGGCCGGCATGCCCGACGACGTGGTCCGCGCCTTCACCCCGGACCTGCGCACTGCCATCGTTGCCGTCAGCCACGACCCCAAGCTGGACGACCTGGCCCTGCTAGAAGCCTTGCACAGCCCGGCGTTCTACATCGGTGCCATCGGCTCACGGCGCAACAGCCAGCTGCGCCGTGAACGCCTGATCGAGCACTTCGGCGAAAGCGAGGCGTCGCTGCAACGCTTGCACGGCCCGATTGGCATCTACATCGGCAGCAAGACCCCAGCCGAGATCGCCGTCAGCGTCATGGCCGAAATCCTCGCGGCAAAGAACGACGTCAGCCTGCCTGGCGCCGTCAACGTTACCCGGGCCAAGCACGCACGCGAGGCCACGCACCTTGCTCGCTGATTACTGCCACCGCTCCAGGTTCTGCTGCAACAACTGCTGCGGCAACGCCCCGGCCACGATCTTTTCCATTTCCCGCGCCAGCGCTTCACGCAAATGCGGCTGATTGCAGGGCGAATCATGCGAAAGCGCCAGGTACAGCCCTTCGCTGGAGATAGGCGGCTCCAACACCTGCACAGTGCTGGCAATACCCAAGGTGCGCGCCAGCGCCATGCCGGGGTACTGCTCGTACACGACATAGTCGCTGCGTTTGTGCATGAGTTTTTCGAATGCCTGCCTGGCGCTGGGTACTGCTTCGAGGACGAGGTTGGCCCTGGCAAAGTCGTCGAACTGCTGACCGTGGCTGTTGTTGACCAAGGTCCCGCCCTTGCGGCCTTTCAGGTCTGCCCATTGGTGGTAGGCAAAGGTATTGTCCTGGCGTACCCAGACCACGCTGGGCGTGTGCAGAAATGGCGGGGTGATGAAGTCCATCTGTTGCTGCCGGGCCTGGGTCATGAAGTACCCGGCCATCAAGTCGATCCGGCCGGTGCGCACCTCTTCCTGGGCACGCGACCACGGCCCGCCGTAAACCACCTCGATTTCCAGCCCCAACTGCTTGCCCAGGTACTTGAGCAGGTCAGCGTTGGCACCGATCAGTTGCTGGGGGTTTTGCGGGTCGCGCCACAGGTACGGGGGGTATTCCGGGTTGCCGGTGGCGGTCAACCGCCGGCAAGGCTCTTGCGCTACCGCAGCCAATGGCAGCAGCAGGCACGACAACAGGAGCAAGCCGTGGCGAAAGCAACGCTCGATCATCTACAACCCTCGGCACAAGTTACATCCGGTGACCCGGCGTGGTGGCCAAAGGCTGCCACATCCTGTGATCAACTGCAGCATTCATCTGCGCGTGCTGTAGACAGTCTGGACCCTGTGCGAAAAGTAGATGGGCCTTTCATCGGCTAACGCCGACAGGGTTCAGTCGGCATTCTGCCGCTTGGCTGCCTTCTTGGCGATAGCCTTCATCCGCGTTGCCGCCCGCTGCACGGTGGCCATCTTCTCCGGGCGCTTCATGCCCCGCCATTTGCGGATTTCGTCACGGGTGCGGCCACAGCTCACGCACAACTCGCTGTTGAGCTGGCATAACGAAACGCAGGGGTTGTCGATGTCTTTGGCCATGCCACCACTCAGCCAGGCAGTTCTGCCCGTGCACGGTCGGCAGCGCTTTGGAACACCTGGCGCACTTCCTCGGCCTTGACCTTGCTGACCGACCTGGCAGCCAGCAGCTCATCAACCACACGGATGCACTGGCCCAGGGCGGTGTCCAGTTGCTCGGCGTCAGACGCGTCAGCGATATCACCCAGATAAGGAGCGATGAGGTACACGTAACGGTCCTGCAGCTTGAGCGCTGCCAGCGCGTCGAGGGCTTTCTGGAACCGATCGGCAGCGGCAGGGCTCATGCTCAATTTATCGAAATGAATCAGGCTCACACGATCAGTGGCCATTTTGACGAATCTCCGTTTCCTGGTACGGCCAGGTCCGCAAGCAGCAGCGCTTCTACGGTGCTCGGATGAGCGGGCCCGGGTAATGCCCATCAGGGTACCAGAACCCGAGGCAGAAAGGGCTATTGCCCCCAGAACTAAAAGTATTTGCCAAGTCGCGCAAGGGACGCCCCACGGCGTTATCGAGACAGGGGGCGCCTCTTCCTGCGCAGGATAATCGCGCCAGCATTCCACCCCGCCGAGGCCGTCATCGAACTCGGTAGCCCATACAACAACAAGCCTGCGCGCGCAGGTAAGCCACAAAGGGGCCTCATCATTCATGGCAAAGGAACACATCACCGAAACGCTCGACCTTGGCGTGACGGACCCCTCGAAAACCGCAGAAGCACGCCAGGACCGGCATTTCGAGGGCAAACTCGACTGGGTCGTCTTCGGGTTCACCAGCCTCCTGGCCATCGCCTTCGTGCTCTGGGGCTTCCTTAACCAGGCCAGCCTCGCCAGCAGTGCTTCCAGCGCACAATCCTGGGTCATTCTCAACTTTGGCTGGTTCTTCGTACTCACTTCCACCCTGTTCGTGGTGTTCGTGCTGTGGCTGGCCGCCAGTCGCTATGGCCGGGTGCCACTAGGGCGCGATGGCGAACAGCCAGAATTCCGCACGGTGTCCTGGGTGGCGATGATGTTCAGCGCCGGCATGGGCATCGGCCTGATGTTCTTCGGTGTTGCCGAGCCGCTTTCGCACTATGTGTCGCCGCCACCCGGTTCAGCCACCGGGCAGACCAGCGAGGCGATGCAGGTGGCGATGGCCACCACCCTGTTCCACTGGACCCTGCACCCCTGGGCCATGTATGCCATCGTCGGCCTGGTGATTGCCTATGGCACCTTCCGCCGTGGCCGCTCACAGTTGATATCCGCAGCCTTCCGGCCATTGATCGGCAAGCACGCCAATGGCCCGCTCGGGCGCCTGATCGATATGATGGCGATTTTCGCCACGCTGTTCGGCTCGGCGGCCTCGCTGGGCCTGGGGGCCCTGCAGATTGCCGGTGGCCTCGAGTACAACGGCTGGATCGAGAGCCCCGGCAAGCTGTTCTACATCGCGATCATCACCCTGCTGACCATTGCCTTTGTCACTTCGGCTGTGTCGGGCATCGGCAAGGGCATCCAGTGGCTGTCCAACACCAACATGGTGCTGGCGCTGGTACTGGCGGTGTTCGTGTTCATGGTCGGCCCGACCCTGCTGATGCTCAACCTGCTGCCGACCTCGATCGGCATCTACATCAAGATGCTGCCGGAAATGATGGCCCGCACCAACGCCAGCGGCGGTGAGCAAATGAACAGCTGGCTGGCCGGCTGGACCGTATTCTACTGGGCGTGGTGGATTTCCTGGACACCGTTCGTGGGCATGTTCATCGCCCGCATCAGCCGCGGCCGTACCATCCGCCAGTTCGTGACCGGGGTATTGCTGGTGCCGAGCCTGGTCAGCCTGGTGTGGTTTACCATTTTTGGCGGTGCGGCTATCGATGCCGTGCGCGAAGGCGCCTTCCAGTTGGCCAATGGCGCGGTCAACAGCAACCACGCGCTTTACCAACTGCTGGACAGCTACCCGCTGGCGTCGGCTACTTCGGTGCTGGTGATGATCCTGGTGGGCATCTTCTTCGTTTCCGGTGCCGATGCGGCGTCGCTGGTGATGGGCACGCTGTCGGAACACGGCACCACCGCGCCCTCGCGGCGCACGGTGATTTTCTGGGGTGCGCTGACCGGTACCGTAGCGGCGATCATGCTGGCGATTGGCGACCCACGGGACCCGGGCGAGGCGTTGACGGGGCTGCAGAACCTGACCATCGTCGTGGCCTTGCCCTTTGTGGTGGTGATGGTGCTGTTGTGCCTGGCGCTGTACCGCGACCTGCGCAAGGACCCGATGATGCTGCGCCACCTGCGCGGTAACGAGCTGATCGAGAAGGCCGTGCTGTATGGCGCGGTGAAACATGGCGAGGAGTTTTACATTGTGGTGCAGGAAAAAAAGGCTTCGGTGAAGGCGGCGGCGGCAGCAGCGAGCGAAGCGTCTGAAACCTGAGGGGCAACACGTTAGTGAAGGCGTGCTCGGTCTTTGTGGGAGCGGGCATGCCCGCGAAGCAGGCAACGCGGTGGATGGCACCGGCTTTGCCGGTGTTCGCGGGCGCGCCCGCTCCCACAGGGATTGCACAAGCTTTCAGATATTGAACAAGACAGTTGCTCCCACACGAAGCCGCGCAGCGCCGATTATTCGAACTCCAGGCTATACCCCACCCCATACACCGAACGGATCGGGTCATGCCCAGGGGTTACCGCCTCCAGCTTGCGCCGCAGGTTCTTCACATGGCTGTCCACAGTGCGGTCAGCCACCACCCGGTGGTCCTGGTAAATGTGGTTCATCAACTGGTCCCGCGACAGCACCTGCCCTGGGCGCACCGCCAGTGCTGCCAGCATGCGGAACTCTACCGGTGTCAGCTCCAGCGCCACACCCCGATAGCGCGCCTGGAATGCGCGGGCGTCCAGCTCCAGGCCCGGGTTGGCTGGCTGCTCACCACTGCGGCGCAACACCGCCTTGACCCGGGCTACCAGCTCCCGCGGCGAGAACGGCTTGCAGATGTAGTCATCCGCCCCCAGCTCCAGGCCCAGCAAGCGGTCGATCTCGTCCACGCGGGCGGTCATCATGATCAGCGGCAGGCGGCTGAAACTGCGCAACTCTCGGCAGATATCCAGGCCATCACGCCCCGGCAGCATCAGGTCGAGCAGCATCAGGTCGTACTGGCCCTGGCGAATGGCCGGGATCACTGCCAGGCCATCGACCAAATGCTCGACAACATACCCCCCCGCACGCAGGTAATCACCCACCAAGGCGGCGAGCTTGGGCTCGTCTTCCACCAGCAGAATCCGGTTCATGCGTGTTCTCCTGCAACCGGCAGGGCCAACGCCAGCAGCAGCCCACCCATGGGCGAGGCCTTGGCTGTCAGTCGGCCACCATGCACTTCAGCGATACCGCGGCAGATCGCCAGGCCCAGCCCGGTGCCACCGCTGGCCCGGTTGCGCGAGCGCTCGGCGCGGTAGAAGCGCTCAAACAGGCGCGCCAACGATGCGCTGTCCACGCCGGGGGCGGTGTCTTCACATTGCACCAGCACCTGGTCACCCTCCTGAAATGCACGCAAGACGGTATGGCCACCGGCATCGGTATAGCGGCGGCTGTTCTCCAGCAGGTTGTGCAGCAACTGGCCCAGACGCGCTTCGTCGCCCAGCACCCACAACGGCTGCCCGGGCAGTTCCAGGCGCAATTGCAGGCCAGTTTCGGCGAAGCCGGCCTGAAAGGCTTCTGCCACCACGGGCAACAGCACGCACAGGTCGATGCGCTCGCGGCGGTAGGTGGGGCCACCGACTTCCGCCAACGACAGGTCGAACAGGTCGTCGACCAGCTTGCTCAGCGCACCTACCTCGCCCTGCAATGAGCGCAAGGCATTGCCGTCGATGGGGCGAATGCCATCCTCCATGGCTTCCAGCTCGGCCCGCATCACCGCCAGCGGCGTGCGCAATTCGTGGGAGATATCCGCCATGAAATCGCGACGCAGGCGCTCGTTGCTGGCCAGGGTGGCAGCCATGCGATTGAAGTCACCGGCCAGTTGCCCGGCTTCGTCTGCCGAGCGCACCGGCAGCTGTATGGCGTAATCGCCCGCTGCCAGGCGGTGAGTGGCGCTAGCCACTTCGCGGATGGGCCGCAACAAGGCACGGGTCAGCCACCAGGCGATAACCGCCGTGGCCAGCAAGCAGGCCAGGCCGATCAGCAGACTGGAGCGCAGCTGGTTGAGCTGGAAACGCTGGTCGCCAATGCTGGTCACCGACTGCAAGGGTGCCAACGCCATCCAGCCAACCACCTGGCCCTGGTGGTGGATGGGGCGCAACAGCATGTCGGCAAGGGCACCCTGGTAGCCGATGATCGGCTGACGTTGCGCATCGAGCAGGGCAAAACGCACAAACGCGCCGGTCAGGTCGGAAACGGTCAGCAGGCTGGCGTCGAAACGTGCTTCGGGCAGCACATCTTCCGGGCGCAGCAGCTCGAACCACTGGTCCTTGTCGCGGCGTATGAAGTCCCAGCTGCCATTGCGCGCAAAGGCCTGCTCAACCCTCGGCACGATGCGGTCCATGCGTTCTTCGGCCTGCTGGTTGAGGTAACCCAGAAAGCCGTACTTCAAACTCAGGTAGGCGGCAAACACCATGCCCAGCACGGCAAACGCGCACACCGCGAGCATGGCGAAGAAGAATTTGCGTGAAAGGCTGACTTTCATGGCACCGCCGGCACATTGGAATTGCCCGTATTGAAGCGCGCAGGCCCAGGTGCCGCAAGGCTCGCTGGGCAATCTCCACGTTTTCTGCACATTGCCTGCACAATTGCCGCGCACGCTGGCGGCATCGAAATCCATTGGCTCGGAGCCTGCGATGCCTACTTTATTCCACTCCTTGATGTTTGCCCGTTCGCCCCTGGCGCGTGCCCTGTTGCTGGGGGCCGGCCTGCTGGTCATTGGCGGCTGCCGTGAAGCCGAAACTGGCGCCGCAGCGCCCCCCGTGCAGGAAGTTGCCGTCTACGAGGTAACCACTGCCGCCCAAACCTTGACCACCACCCTGCCCGGCCGCGCCAGTGCTCACCTGATTGCAGAGATTCGCCCACAGGTCGGCGGTATCATCCAGAAGCGCCTGTTCAACGAGGGCGATACGGTCAAGGCCGGCCAGGCGCTGTACCAGATCGACCCGCAGCCTTACCAGGCCACGCTCACCCAGGCCGATGCCACTGTCAGTTCGGCCCGCGCCACGCTCAAGGCCGCCGAGCTGAAGGCCAAACGTGATGCGCAACTGGTGAAGATCGACGCCATCAGCGCCGAAGACAACGAAAGCGCCCAGGCCGCCCTGCTCGAAGCCCGCGCCAGCCTGCAATCGGCCCAGGCCGCGCAGCAAACCGCACGCATCAACCTCGACTACACCCGCATCAACGCCCCGATCGATGGCCGCACCGCCACCTCATCGGTTACCCCTGGCGCGCTGGTGACTGCCGAGCAAACCACGGCGCTGACCACCGTGCAGCAACTGGACCCAATCTACGTCGATTTCACCCAGCCCAGCAGCACCCTGCTACGCCTGAAACGCGAACTGGCCGAAGGCAAGCTGGCGCCCAGCACGCAGCAGGACGCCACGCGTATCAGCCTGGAGCTGGAAGACGGCAGCACCTACGCCCATGCCGGTACGCTTACCTTCAACGGCGTGAGCGTGGATGAAAGCACCGGCAGCGTGACCTTCCGCGCCGTAGTGCCCAACCCCGACGGCCTGCTGATGCCGGGCATGTACCTCAAGGCCACCGTGCAGGAAGGTGTGCAGGCGGACGCCATCCTGGTACCGCAACAAGGCGTAAGCCGCGACGAACGTGGCGACGCCACCGCCCTGGTGGTGGTCGATGGCAAGGTGCAGCAACGCGAGCTGACCCTGGCCCGTGCGGTGGGCAACCGCTGGTGGGTCAGCCAGGGCCTGGCTGCCGGTGACCAGCTGATCGTACAGGGCCTGCAAAAGGTGCGCGTCGGCCAGCAAGTCCAGGTACAGGGCAACGCCCTGACCGCCCGCAACGACAGCAAGCGAGGCGAATGACATGGCACGTTTCTTCATCGACCGGCCAATTTTCGCCTGGGTCATCGCCATCCTGGTGATGCTCGGTGGTGGCCTGGCCATCTTCCAGCTGCCGTTGGCGCAATACCCCAACATCGCCCCGCCGCAAATCAGCCTTAGCGCCACCTACACCGGCGCCTCGGCCAAAACCATGGAAGACTCGGTAACCCAGGTGATCGAGCAGCAGATGACCGGCCTGGACGGCCTCACCTACATGTCGTCCAGCAGCAGCTCGGCGGGCAGTGCCTCAATCACCCTCACCTTCGAGGCCGGCACCGACATCAACACCGCGCAGATGCTGGTGCAGACCAAGCTGGAGCAAGCCAAGGCACGCTTGCCCGAAGCCGTGCAGCAACAAGGCATCGAGATTCACAACTCGGCCAGCGACTTTTTGATCATTCTCTCGCTGGTGTCGGACAACCCCGATGTCAGCGCCACCGACATCAGCGACTTCATCTCCAGCACCCTGTACGACCAGATCAGCCGGGTCAGCGGTGTCGGCCAGGTCACCACCCTGGGGTCGAGCTATGCCATGCGCATCTGGCTCGACCCGGACAAGCTCAAGCAGTACGCACTGATGCCATCGGACGTAAGCAGCGCCCTGGAGGCGCAGAACGTCGACACCTCCGCCGGCCAGCTGGGCGCCCTGCCCGCCCGCGCCGGCCAACAGCTCAACGCCACCATCAACGCCCGCAGCAAGCTGCAGACCGCCGCGCAGTTCCGCGAGCTGGTGCTCAAGCACAACAGCGTGGGCGCGGTGGTGACGCTGGCCGACGTGGCCCGTGTGGAGCTGGGCAGCGAAAGCTATGACGTGGTCGCCGAACACAACGGCCGCCCCTCCGGCGGCCTGGCCGTAAGCCTGGCCACCGGCGCCAACGCGCTGGACGTGTCCGAGGCGGTGCAGGCCAAGCTTGCCGAGCTGGAGCAGTTCTTCCCCAGCAAGCTGCAGCTGCGCAGCGAAGTGGCCTACAACACCGCGCCATTCGTGAAGATTTCCATCGAGGAGGTGGTCAAGACCCTGTTCGAGGCCATCGCCCTGGTGGTGCTGATCATGTACCTGTTCATGCAGAACCTGCGCGCCACGCTGATCCCGGCCATCGCCGTGCCGGTGGTGCTGCTGGGCACCTTTGGTGTGCTGGCCCTGCTCGGCTACTCGATCAACACCCTGACCATGTTCGGCATGGTGCTGGCCATCGGCCTGCTGGTGGACGACGCCATCGTGGTGGTGGAAAACGTCGAGCGCATCATGGCTGAAAAAGGCCTGCCCCCACGCGAGGCGACGCGCCAGTCGATGGGCGAAATCAGTGGCGCGCTGGTCGGCATTGCCGTGGTGCTGTCGGCGGTGTTCGTGCCCATGGCGTTCTTTGGTGGCTCCACCGGGGTGATCTACAAGCAGTTCTCGGTCACCCTGGTGGCGGCAATGACGCTGTCGGTGCTGGTGGCCATGACCCTCACCCCGGCGCTGTGCGCCACCCTGCTCAAACCCGTTTCAGCCCATGGCGAAGCGCGCCGCGGTTTCTTCGGCTGGTTCAACCGCCACTTCGAGCGCACGTCCTGGCGTTACCAGCAGGCCGTAGGTTCGGTGCTGGCGCGGCCACTACGTGGCCTGCTGGTGTACGCCCTGGTGCTGGGCGGTGTAGCGCTGATGTTCCAGAAACTGCCATCGGCGTTCCTGCCCGAAGAAGACCAGGGCATGCTGATGATGCAGATGACCCTGCCGGTGGGTGGCACCGACGAGCGCCTGCAAGCGGTGAGCAGCCAGGTGCAGGCCTACATGCTGCAACAACCGGAAGTGGCCTCGATCCTGACCGTGCGCGGCCTGGGCAATGGCGGCAACGCGCAGAACTCGGGGCGCGGCTTTATCAAGCTGAAGGACTGGAGCGAACGCCAGGGCGAAGCGCACAGCGCCGCCGCGGTGGCACGTCGGGCCAACATGGCATTGTCGAACATTCTCGACGCCAACGTATTCGTCATGGCCCCGCCGGCCATTCAGGGCCTGGGCCAGAGTTCGGGGTTCGACGTGCAGTTGCAGGACCTGGCAGGCTTGGGCCACGCCGAGCTGCTCAAGGCGCGCGACCAGTTCATCACCCTTGCCGCCCAGGACCCGCGCCTGGCCAATGTGCGGGCCCAGGGCCTGGAAGACACGCCCCAGCTGAACGTTGCCATCGACGACCGCAAGGCCGGTGCCATGGGCGTCGCTGCCAGTGACATCAACGCCACCCTCAGCACGGTGATGGGCGGCAGCTACGTCAACGACTTCGTCGATGCCGGGCGGGTGAAAAAGGTGTACCTGCAGGGCGAGGCCGACAAACGCATGCTGGCCGAGGACATCGGCGCCTGGTACGTGCGCAACGACAGCGATGCCATGGTGCCGTTGTCGGCATTCACCAGCACCTCGTGGAGCACGGCCTCGCCGCTGCTGGAGCGCTTCAATGGCTTTGGCGCGTACGAACTGGTTGGCGAACCGGCCAGCGGAGTCAGCTCTGGCGACGCCATGGCGGCGGTCGAGCAGGTCATGGCGCAACTGCCGGAAGGCATTGGCTATGCCTGGGCGGGCCAGTCCTATCAGGAACGCCTGGCGGGCAACCAGGCGCCGTTGCTGTATGCCATTTCCATCCTGTTCGTGTTCCTGTGCCTGGCGGCGCTGTATGAAAGCTGGTCGGTGCCGTTCGCGGTGATGCTGGTGGTGCCGGTGGGCATCCTCGGCGCGCTGGTGCTGACCGGGTTGCGCGGCCTGGACAACGATGTGTACTTCCAGGTCGGCCTGCTGACCACCGTAGGCCTGGCGGCGAAGAACGCGATCCTGATCGTCGAGTTCGCCAAGGAAGGCTACGAACGCGGCCAGGACCTGCTGGCTGCCACCCTGGAGGCCGTACGCATTCGCCTGCGCCCGGTGCTGATGACCTCGCTGGCGTTCATCCTCGGCGTACTGCCGCTGGCCCTGAGCAGCGGTGCCGGTGCCGGCGGGCGCCAGGCCATCGGTACCGGCGTGCTGGGTGGCATGCTTGCCGCCACCGTGCTCGGCCTGTTCTTCATCCCCTTGTTCTATGTGCTGGTGCAGCGCCTGGCCGCACGCCGCAACGCCCCACGCACTGACGTTGTTGCAGGAGAAGCCTGATGCGCCTGCCCCCCCTTCCCTTGGTGCTGATGATGGCCCTGGCCGGTTGCGTCAACCTGGCACCGGACTACCAACGCCCGACCGCCCCTGTTTCCGGGCAATGGCCGGGCACCACGGCCAGCAGCAGCAATAGCGCCGACATTGCCTGGCAGGCCTTGTTTGTCGATACCCGCCTGCGCGAAACGGTGGCCCTGGCCTTGGCCAACAACCGTGACCTGCGGGTGGCGGCATTGAACGTCGAGTACCAACGTGCGCAATACCGAATCCAGCGTGCGGCACTGTTCCCGTCCGTTTCCGCCACGGCAGATGGCACACGCCAGCGCAGCGTAAGCGATGGCAGCAACGCGGTCAGCAGCCAGTACAGTGTCGGCCTGGGTGTAAGCAGTTACGAGCTGGACCTGTTCGGCCGCCTCGGCAACCTCAAGGACGCTGCGCTGGAAGACTACCTGGCGCTGGAGCAGACACGGCGTAGCACGCAGATCAGCCTGGTGGCCGAAGTGGCCAGTGCGTGGATGACCCTGGCTGCTGACCAGCAACTGTTGGCACTGGCCCGGCAAACCTACGCCAGCCAGCAGCAAACCCACACGCTGGTACAGCAAAGCCACGCGCTGGGTGGCGAGTCTGGCCTGAGCCTGGCGCAGGCGCTGAGTACCGTGGAGTCGGCACGGGCCGATGTAGCCACTTACCAAAGCCAGGTGGAGCAGGACCGCAATGCCCTGGAGTTGCTGGTGGGCCGCCGCCTGGACAACACACTGTTGCCGGGCGATGCCCGCCTGGATGCGGCGCTGTTGGTCGGCGTGCCGGCTGGCCTGCCTTCAAGCCTGTTGCAGCGGCGCCCGGACGTCCTGGCCGCCGAGCACACGCTTAAAGCCGCCAATGCCGACATTGGCGCGGCGCGGGCGGCGTTCTTCCCCAGCGTCACCCTGACCGCCAGCGGTGGCAGCGCCAGCAGCGAGCTGGCCGGGTTGTTTGGTGGCGGCAGCCGCGCCTGGAGCTTTGCACCGTCAATCAACCTGCCGATTTTCAATGCCGGCAGCAACCGGGCGGCACTGGATGCGGCCAAGGTCAACCGCGAGATCGAGGTGGCCACGTATGAAAAGACCTTGCAGACCGCCTTTAGTGAAGTGGCCGATGCGTTGTCAGTACGGGGGCACATCAATGAGCGGCTGGATGCCCAGCGTGGCCTGGCCAAGGCCACCGAGAAAAGCTATGACTTGTCGCTGGCGTTGTACAAGCAAGGGTCGGAGAGCTTTTTGGAGGTGCTGGATGCGCAGCGGTCGCTGTACTCGGCGCAGCAGACGCTGATCAGCCTGGAGCTGGCCGAGCAGCAGAACCGGGTGACGTTGTACAGGGTATTGGGTGGGGGGTGGCAAGGTTGAAGCCTCAAGCCTGACCCGACGCATACCCCCTGTGGGAGCGGGCGCGCCCGCGAAGAATCCAACGCGGTGCATGGCACCGGCTGCGCCGGTGTTCGCGGGCACGCCCGCTCCCACAGGGATCCTGGCCACCTTCAGAAAATCTTCTGTCCTGTAACAATCAATCGCGCAGGAAGCTTTCCTCGAACGGGTAATGGGTCAACAGCTCATACCCGTCCTCGGTCACCAGCAACTGGTTCTCCAGCTTGATGCCGTCACGCCCACCCACCTCCCCCACATACGCCTCCACACACAACGCCATGCCCGGCTGCAGCTCACCTTCGTAGCCATAGGACTCAAGGTCTTCCGGGTAACGAATGCACGGGTACTCGTCGCACAGCCCCACGCCATGGAACATAACGCCATAGCGTTGCTCGCGGCAGCTTTCGGGCAGGCGGTGGCCGTTGCGGGTGAGTTCCGTGAAACGCACGCCAGGCTTGACCATCCCGGCATTGAAGTGGATATGCTCGTGGGCGATCCGGTACAGGCGCTTCTGCTCGGCCGTGGGTTGCAGGCCACCACAGATCCAGCTACGCGACATGTCTACGCAAATGCCGTACACACCGATCAGGTCGGTGTCGAACGACAACAGGTCACCATCGCTGAGCACCCGGGGCCCTGACTCCTGGAACCAGGGGTTGGTGCGTGGCCCGGAACTGAGGATGCGGGTTTCGATCCATTCGCCACCGCGGCGGATATTGCCGCTGTGCAGCGCTGCCCAGACATCGTTCTCGGTAGCACCCGCACGCATGGCCTGGCGCATTTCGGCAACCGAGGCCTCGCAAGAGGCCACCGCACAGCGCATGGCCAGTATTTCGTCAGGCCCCTTGATCAGCCGGGCGAACTCGGTGACTGCCTGGCCGTTATGCACCTGCACGCCCAAGGCATCGAGCGCACGCAGGCCAGCCACTTCGATGCGGTCCACGGCCAGGCGGCGATTATTGCCGGCGTGGGTGCGCAGCAGTTCGTCCACCTGGGCGCAGAAGCGCCGGGCGTGTTCGTCGGTGCGGTCACCGGTTTCGAAGTAGAAGAACGATGCGCCACTGCGCAGCTCACTGACCAGCGGCAAATGCGCAGACAAATGGTCGCAACCATGAAAGTCCCACAGCACCACATGGCCGCTGGCGGCGACGAAGCAGGCGCGGGCCGGGTTATGGGTGGTCCATAGCTGCATGTTGGTGGTGTCGGTGGCGTAGCGGATGTTCAGCGGGTCGAACAGCAGGATGCCGCCCAGGTCACGGGCCACCAGCTGTTCACGAATGCGTTGCAGGCGGTATTCGCGCAGGGTTGGCAAATGCGGCGCCTGCAGGCCAAGCGCGGCCCATTCGGCGAAGGCCAACGGCGTAGGGCCGATTTCGGTGCGGTCATTGTCATCCACAGAGCCATCGGCCTTCAGCGCGGCAGCGCGCTGGCGCGAAGGGTCGATACGGCGGGTATGCGCAGGGATCGAGAACGGCGATGTCATCATGGCTGGCGGTATTCCGTTGGTTGTTGTTGTGTGGAAAACAGCGTTTGAACCGGGGGCCGCCACCTGAGTTTAGGAACAGCGGCACGGCTCGATAAGCGATATTTTCCAGGGCAAACAGATAACCGCAGCGTATGAAAGGCCAAGCCATAGCGCAGGGGTCACCCCTTCAAGGCCGCCGCGATTGTCGCCACGTCGATCTTGCCCATCTGCATCATGGCATCGAACGCCCGCTTGGCCGCCGCGCGGTCGGGATGGCCGATGGCTTCAATCAGGATGCGAGGGGTGATCTGCCAGGAAATCCCCCATTTGTCCTTGCACCAGCCGCACACGCTAGCCTCGCCGCCGTTACCGACAATCGCATCCCACAAGCGGTCGGTTTCAGCCTGGTCCTCGGTACTGACCTGGAACGAGAACGCCTCACAGTGCGTGAAGGCCTTGCCACCATTGAGCCCTACGCAGGGTATGCCCATGACGGTGAATTCCACGGTGATCACATCGCCCTCCTTGCCCGAGGGGTAATCACTTGGCGCCTTGTGCAGCGCGAGCACTTCGCTGTTCGGGAAGACGCTGGCGTAGAAGTTGGCAGCCTGCTCGGCATCGTTGTCGTACCAGAGACAGATGGTGTTCTTGGCAGTCATGGCCTTGCTCCATGAGAAGGTGTGGAGCCATTGAGTCTAGTCGCAGCCTTGCCCCCCAAAAAGCACCCCATACGCAGCGCCAGAACATCATCTGCAAGGAAGCGCTCTGGGTCGGGTCCTGCAACATCCTGCAGACATTTCCGACATCAGGCAGTGAACCTGCTGACAAAAAAACGGTCATTCGCTGACGGTCAACTCACCGACCGGTTCATCGGCCCAGTCACCGGGCCTACTTTTGTCCTGTTTCAGCGAAGACCCAACATGCCCGATTCCCGCCCAACTGCTTCCGCCCTCCCTGCCCTGCGCGGTGGCCTGATTGCCGCCCTGGTAGCCCTCGCCCTACCCGTGCACGCCGAAGAGCCCGCCAGTGACGCACGCTGGGTCAGCGACAGCCTGAGCACCTACGTGCGCAGCGGCCCGACCGATGGCCACCGCATTGTCGGCACCCTCAAGTCCGGGCAGAAACTGACCCTGGTCGGCAGCCAAGGCAATTACAGCCAGGTGCGCGGGCAGAATGGCGACGTGGTGTGGATCCTCAGCAATGACCTGCAGGCCGTGCCGGGGCAGAACGAGCGCCTGCCGCAGCTCGATGCCCAGGTGGCAGAGCTGACCGGGCAGTTGAAGACCATCGACGACAGCTGGAAGAACCGCGTGCAGGGCATGCAGGAAACCCTGGATTCACGCAAGAAGCTGAACGACGAACTGGAAGCGCGCAACAAGGCGTTGAGCGAGCAGCTTGACCAGAGCCAATCGGACCTGCGCGATACCCAGGCCCGCCTGGGTGACGAGAACAAGCAGGTGATGATGCGCTACATGGTGTATGGCGGCAGCATTGCCGGGGCGGGGTTGCTGGCAGGGTTGATCTTGCCGGCGCTGACGCGCGGGCGGAAGAAGAACGATCGCTGGTTCTGACAGCTTGGCCACCCTGCGCTGGCCTCTTCGCGGGTGAACCCGCTCCCACAGGGATCTCACTGTTTTTGAAAACTGTGTAGTACCTGTGGGAGATTGCCCAGCCCATTGGGCTGCGCTATCGCGCAGAGAACTGATGCCGGGTACACCGCGCACCCTGTGGGAGCGGGCGCGCCCGCGAACACCGGCGCAGCCGGTGCCATGCACCGCGTTGGATTCTTCGCGGGCACGCCCGCTCCCACAGGGTCCCTGCTAAATCAGTAAGTGATGCGCAGTTCTATGAGAGCGGGTTTACCTACGAATGACTGGCAAGGGCTTACTTGCTACGTGCCTTGTTATAGATAGTCTTGGCTTGGTCCGCCGAGGCCTGGCACTGGGTATAGTCACCCTTGCTCTGGGCATCCTTGGCATTTTGCATGTGGACCTTGAAGTCATGGGCCATACCGCCATGCATCGCCTGGCCACTGGCCTTGTGGAAATCCTCAAGTTCCTTGATCTTGGCTGCACAGTTGCTTGCCGGGTCGGCATGGGCGGCAAAACTCAACACAGAAGCAATCACCAGCAGTACGATGGACTTCATGGAGTGTTCTCCTGGGAAATCGGAAGGGTCATCGAGATGAGATTGGCTCGACGCAGCAAACAGCATAGTCGGCCATGCGCCCCTGCGCCTTGGATCAGCCGGGCTGCCGTGCCCCTTCGGCAAACAGGAAATCAATGAACACCCGCACCCGCAACGGTATGTGTGGGGCATGCGGGTAGATCAACATGAACGGGCGTGCCGTGCCGCCAAACTCGGCAAGCACTTCCACCAGTTCACCGCTGGCCAGTGCGTCCTGCACGGTAAACCGGTAGGCCTGCATCAACCCGCCGCCATGGCGCACCAGCGTAGCCGTGGCCAGGAAGTCGCCCAGGCAGGTAAATGCGCCTTGGGTTTCGATTTCAACCTGGCGGCCATCCTGGCGAAAGCTCCACGGCGGGCGGCGGCCGCTGCTGGGCATTTCGAACTGAATGCACTCGTGCTGCTGCAAGTCCTGCGGCACCAGCGGTATGCCGGCACGGGCCAGGTAACCCGGGGTGGCAACCACCACCAGTTCGGCATCTTCAAGACGGCGCGCCACCAGGCGTGAGTCGGCCGGTTCGCGACCACGGATGGCCAGGTCGAATGGCTCTTCGGCAAAGTCGACGTTACGGTTACTGACATGCACATCCACCTGTACCTGCGGATAGCGCTGGCGAAAGCGCGGCAGCAACGGCAACAGCCTGTGGTGCGCATAGGGCGTGGGCGCACTGATGCGCAAGCGGCCGCTTGGCTCTAGCTGCCCGCCTGTTACCTGGCGCTCGGCTTCGACCAGTTGCCCCAGCGCCTGCCGGCATTGCTGGTAATAGGCCTGGCCTGCTGCAGACAGCCGCATCTGCCGCGTGGTGCGGACAAACAGGCGCACGCCAAGGCGTTCCTCCAGGCGCGCCACACTGCGGCTGACCGCCGCCGGGGTAACGCCAGCCTCCGTAGCAGCCGCCGTAAAGCTGCCGCTGTCGGCGGCCAGGCAGAACAGCTCCAGGCTGCCCAGTTGCAAGTCATCAAAATGGCGGGTCATGGCGGCTCGATTGATTACATGATGTATCGATTGAAATGCCCTGCGGCTCATTTTTCAAGTGCTGATGGCGGCCTACAGTGGCGTCACACCGAGCCAATGGCTCATTTCACTGGAGAGCACGCACATGAACAAGCCAAGCACCGTCATCATCACAGGGGCCTCCAGCGGCTTGGGGTTCGCCCTGGCCGAGGCCTTCCTCGAACGCGGTGACAACGTGGTCGGCAATGCCCGTAGCCAGGCCCGCCTGGATCAGGCCGCCGCCCGGCTCGGCCACCCTTCGCGCTTCATCGGCGTGGCCGGCGACATTGCCGAGGCTGGCACCGCGCAACGGTTGTTCAGCACCGCCCTGCACACCTTTGGCCGCGTGGACATCCTGATCAACAACGCCGGCATCTTCATTGCCAAACCCTTTGCCGACTACAGCGAGGCCGATGTCGACGCCCTGGTGGGCACCAATCTGAAGGGCTTTTTCTATCCGGCCCAGGAAGCGGCGCGGATCATGAGCCAACAGGGGCACGGGCAGATCATCGCCATCACCGCGTCCATTGCACTGCAACCGGACACGCGCGTGCCAGCTTTGCTGCCGGTGCTGGTCAAGGGCGGCCTGAACCAGGCGGTCAAGGGCCTGGCGCTGGAACTGGCAGCCAGCGGCGTGCAGGTGAATGCCGTGGCGCCGGGGATCATTGCAACACCGCTGCATGGCGACACTGTGCAGGGGATGGGCGTGTTGTCGCCCAGTGGCCGCACCGGCACGCCGCAGGATGTGGTAGACGCCGTGCTGTACCTGGCCGATTCACGCTTTGTCAGTGGTGTAATCCTGCCGGTGGATGGCGGCAGTACCGCTGGCACCTGGCACTGACCTGAGGAGCGTACAACCATGCCTTATGTCCATATTCGCGTGACCGATGAAGGGGTTACTGCCGAGCACAAGCGCCAGCTTATCGAGGGAACGACCCGCCTGCTGAAGGATGTGCTGGGCAAGCCGCCGGCCAGTACCTTTGTGGTGATCGAAGAGGTGCCTACCGATAACTGGGGGGTGGGTGGGGAGACGGTGACCGTGGTGCGGGCACGCGAGCGAGGTTGAACCGGGGGCTGCTCTGCAGCCCTTTCGCGACACAAGGCCGCTCCCACAAGGGCCTGCGTACGCCGAACAATGTGGGAGCGGCCTTGTGTCGCGAAAGGGCCGCAAAGCGGCCCCCAGGGCCCTCACTGCCGCAACCGCTCCAACGCCTGCAACACATACCCCGTGGCACGTTCCACCTGCCCCTCCCGGCAGGCGATGCCCAGTTGCCGCCACAACCCAGGCCGCAGAGGCCGGCGCGCAATGCGCCGGTCCAGTTCGGCCGCCTCGCCTTCCTGCGGCAACAGCGTCGCCCCGTACCCTGCCCCTACCAGGCTTTTGATCGCATCGTTGTAATTCAGCTCGATGCGCGGCTCGGGGTACAACCCGGCTGCCGCAAACCATTCCCCTGTCACCCGCGACAACTGAGTGCTGCTGTCGTTGAGGATCAACGCCCGCTGAGCAAGCCAGGCCGGCGTGACCTTGGCAGGCGGCTGCCAGTCGGCCGGCACATAGGCCAGGATCGGGTCGCGCCGCCAGGGGGTGACGGTCAGCCCTTTGCCGGCCACCTGCGGCAAGGCCACCAGGCCGATATCCAGTGTGCCCTCACGCAAACGCACCAGTGATGCCTGGGACGTCAGCACCTGCACCTGCACATCAATCCCCGGATGCTCTGCTCGCAGGTGCGCCAGCGCCTGTGGCAGCAAGTGTGCGATGGCGCCGGTGGATGCCCCCAGGCGTACCCGGCCAGTCAACCCTTCGACCTGGCGGCGCACTTCATCCAGGGCCAGATCAGCGTCGGCCAGCAGGCGCCGGGCACGGGCCAGCAGCGTTTCACCAATGGCCGTAGGACGCACCTGGCCGCGGGTGCGGCTAAGCAATGGCGTGCCGACACGCGCTTCCAGTTCAGCCACATGCAGGCTGATGGTGGGCGGTGCCAGGTTGAGCTGGCGGGCGGCCTCGGCGAAGGAGCCAAGGTCACTGATGACCACCAGGGTGCGCAGGCGGTCGAGGCTGATTTCGCGCATGGTCTGTTCCGGCCCTTTCGCGGGTGAACCCGCTCCCACAGGCTCACCACCAATCTCATAAACGGTGCCGTGCCTGAGGGAGCGGGTTTACCCGCGAAAGGGCCGGCGCAGAGAAACTTATTCAGTAAACCTGAACATATCGATCATCATATTCAAATTTTCATTACCAGAGCCATCGGCGAGCATAGGTCATCCCTCCCCGACCGGACCCCGACCATGCACACCCCTGTTGTTTTCATCGACGGCGACCAAGGCACCACCGGCCTGCAGATCCATGCCCGCCTGCAAGGCCGCAGCGACCTGCGCCTGCTTACCCTGCCCGAAGCCGAGCGCAAGGACCCGCAGCGCCGCCGAGAGGCCATCAACAGCGCCGACATTGCCCTGCTGTGCCTGCCTGACGATGCCGCGCGCGAGGCCGTGGCGGCGATCCATAACCCGCAAGTGCGGGTAATCGACGCCAGCTCCGCGCACCGCACCACCCCGGGTTGGGTCTATGGGCTGCCGGAACTCGACGAGCAGCAAGCCGAACGCATCGCCCAAAGCAAGCGTGTCAGCAACCCGGGCTGCTACCCCACCGGCGCCATTGCCCTGCTACACCCGCTGGTCAACGCAGGGTTGCTGCCGGCCGACTACCCGCTGGGCATCCATGCCATTTCCGGCTACTCCGGCGGTGGCCGCGCCGCGGTCGAGCGCCACGAACAGGCGGGTGCCGACAAGGCGCCGACCTTGCAACTTTATGGGCTGGAACTGGCGCACAAGCATGTGCCCGAAATCCAGCAGCATGCCGGGCTGTCGGCGCGGCCAGTGTTCATGCCCGGTTACGGGGCCTACCGCCAGGGCATCGTGCTGAGCATCCCGCTGCAATTGCGCCTGCTGCCCGACCAGGTCGGCGCTGAACAGTTGCAGGCCTGCCTTGAACAGCACTACCAGGGCGCCCGCCACGTCCAGGTGATGCCACTGCATCAGCAAGGTGCAGCCGCCAACCTCGACCCCGAGGCACTGAACGACAGCAACGACCTGCGCCTGGCGCTGTATGCCAACCCCGAACATGGCCAGGTTTTGCTCACGGCAGTGTTCGACAACCTGGGTAAAGGCGCCTCGGGGGCGGCGGTGCAAAACCTTAACCTGATGCTCGGTGCAATACAGGTGCAAGGCTGATACGACAAAACCGGTTAAACTGTGCAGCCCACGCCAGCCTGGCGCGGGCTGTATACCCAACCGCCGGAGCCCGTCCCCGATGTTCATCCTGAGCCGCCTCGACAGCGTGCCGCCCGAATCTTTCCAGAACCAGATCCGCGAGCTGGTCATCCACAATGTCGGCGAACTGAGCAGTGTTGCCATCACCGCCGACAACCCGCTGTACCCGCTGTACCAGTACGGCGTCGGCATGGAGGTGCACCAGTACCTGCAAGCGCTGGACGGCACCCGCGGCCTGGCCGTGGCGCTGACCCTGGCGCTGGATGCCCAAGCGCCGGACCAGTTGCTGGGCTTTGCCCTGTCGCTGCCGGCCGAGGACGATGAGCAGGCATGCGCATTGGCATTTCTTGCCGTACGCGCCAGCCATCGCCGCCAGGGCATCGCGCGCGCCCTGCTGGGTGACCTGCAAGCACGCCATGCCTGTGTGGAGCTGAATGCCTTTGCCAGTCAGGTGCCATGGTTTGAAGCGATGGGCATGCAAGTGGTGGCCGCCAATGGGCCGCAGGTACTGATGAGCAGTACCGGGCAGGCCAGTGGTGCGCTGATCGGTCGGTTGGACATTGCGCCGATTTACCAGACGCCAGAAGTGCTGCAGATTCATACCTACCTGCTTAACCAGCAGGGTGAAGATGCGATGATCGACGCGGAACAGATGCGCGATGAGCGGCTGGATGAACTCGCCGGACAGGCGCTGGAATGTGTGCGGCAGCGCAAGACTGTGCATTGATCCGAGGGCCTCTTCGCGGGCTCGCCCGCTCCCACAGGGATACCATCAGGCCCAAGGGCGGTGAAGTACCTGTGGGAGCGGGCAAGCCCGCGAAGAAGCCCCACTGGCCCGTCAGCCATGCACCCAACGCCGATGCAACCCACGCGCCAGTGCATCGAGCATGAACCCGAGCACACCAATCAACAGCACCATCGCCATCAGCTCGGAATACGCCAGCCGGTCACGCGTATCGAGGATGAAATACCCCAACCCCGCACTCACCCCAAGCATTTCGCACGGCACCAGCACGATCCACAGAATGCCGATGGCCAGGCGCACGCCAGTCAGCACATGACCGATCACCCCCGGTACGATCACCTTGCACAGGGTTTCCCAGCGCGTGGCACTCAAGCTGCGGCTCAGTTGCAGCCAGCGTGGGTCCAGCTGCCTCACCCCGGCCGCCGTGTTGAGCAGGATCGGCCATAACGCAGCGAACGCCAGCAAGAAATAGATAGGCTGGTCACCCACGCCCATCAACATCACCACCACCGGCATCCACGACAGCGGCGAGATCATGCGCAGGAACTGGAACGCTGGCGTGGTCGCCGCCTCCAGGTGCCGGTAACTGCCCACCAGCAAGCCCAGCGGCACGCCGATGAGCAATGCCAGCAGCAGCCCGACCAGGATGCGCTTGAGGCTGACCCAGATATGCCCGTAGACCTCGCCCTGCCCCAGCAACTCGACCAGGCTGGCCAGGGTAGCAGCCGGCGAAAAGCGTGCAGACAGGCCGTCGGCCTGGCCGAACACGGCAACCCCGGCCCACCACAACAGCAACAACCCCGACAACCCGGCCAGCCCAAGGCCGGCATGTACCACATACGTGCGCATCAGACCGCAAACTCCTCACTACGCTCGAAATTGTCGGCAATGCCGAACACCGACGGCCCACCGACCGCAGCAATGGCATTGCGCACGAAGCGGTCGTCGACCAGGTCGCGAGCAGTTTGCGCCGGGTCAAGCCCGGCAAGGAACGCATTGTCGCCTTCGATCAAGGTGGTTTTCAGGCGCTTGACCAGCTCTTCGGTATAGCTGGGGAACGGGTACGGCTGGAAGTCGATGCGTTTTTCATCCCACTGCTGATGGCGTATGGCGCCACTGGCAATGTAGCCGGCACGGTCCTCGGCGGCCGGCGCCAGCACCTTGGTCAGCACAGCTGGCTCGTGAGGCGTGTACTTGTTGGGGCCGGCCTTGGACAGCAAGGCCGCGGCTTCGGCGCGGTGATCACGGGTCCAGTGCTGGGCCTTGACGATGGCGTTGACCACCTTTTGCGACCACTCCGGGCGGTTGTTCAGGTCGTGCTCGTGCATGAACACCACGCAGCACGCGTGGTTGCGCCATACATCGCCGGTAAAACGCTGCACGCGGCCAACCTTGAGGTTTTCGGCCAGGGCATTGAACGGCTCGGCGACAATGTAGCCAGCGATGCGCTTGCTGGCCAAGGCTGGCGGCATGTCGGAGGGCGGCAGCACCAGCAGGTTGACCTCGGTGGCGGCCAGCGGCGCGTTGGCGGGTTTCGACACTGGCGTCAGGCCATTGTCGTTGAGCATCTGCTGCAACACCACGTTATGGATTGAATACCAGAACGGGATGGCCACCGTCTTGCCGCCGAGTTGCTTCATGTCGGTGATGTCCGGGGCCACGGTCAGGCCCGAACCACCGACGTGGTTCCAGGCCACCACCTTGGCCGGCACCTTGCTGGCGTAGCGCGCCCACACCGTCATGGGTGAAAGCAGGTGGATGACGTTGACCTGGCCCGAGATGAACGCTTCGATCACCTGCGCCCAGCTGCGCAGCAGCACCGGGCGCTCGGCCTTGATGCCTTCGGCTTCGAACAGGCCGTTATTGTGCGCCACCAGCAAAGGCGTGGCGTCGGTGATCGGCAGGTAGCCAATGCGAACGGGTGCGTCCGGCTCGGAAGCGGCACGGGCTTGCAGGCTTGAGAGCAACGGCAGCGCACCCGCGGCCGTGAGCATGGCGCCGAGCTTGAGGAAATCGCGACGCGAAGAAGAAGAGCAGCAGTCATCCATGCACATGGACAGCCTCCGAGGGCAACGGGGTTGGGGTAGGTTCGACTGTGCGGCTTGCCCGCCGAAGGGTTTTGAGGATTTCGATACGTAACACACCCAGTTCCTCAACCCGGTGGGTACGCGGTTGCGGCAGGTCGATGTGCCATTGACCGAGGATGTGCGCCGGGTGGTTACCCAGTAGCAGAACCCGGTCGGACAACAGCAGGGCTTCGTCGATATCGTGGGTGATAAGCACCGCCGCCGTGTTGTGGGTGGCGATCAGTTGCAGCAGCAGTTGCTGCATGTCGGCCCGGGTCACTTCATCCAGCGCGCCGAAGGGCTCGTCCAGCAGCAGTACTTCGGGCTGACGGGCCAGGCAGCGGGCCAGCGCGGTGCGTTGGGCCATGCCGCCAGACAATTGCGCCGGGTATTGGCCACGGGCGTGGGCCAGGCCCACGGCGGCAATTGCATGGTCGATGCGCGCACGCCGTTCGGCCGCAGCCAGCCTGGGCTGGCGGGCGAAGTCCAGGCCAAAGGCGACGTTTTTCTCCAGGCTCAGCCAAGGCAGCAGGCTCGGGTCCTGGAAGGCCACCGCCAGCCGTGGGTGCGGCCCCTCCAGCGGTTGGCCGTGCAAGGTCACGCTGCCGCCCCGGGGCGCTTGCAGGCCCGCCAGCACCCGCAGCAGGCTGGACTTGCCCACGCCACTGGGGCCCAGAATGCTTACCACCTCGCCCGGCGCCAGTTGCAGGTCGAACTGCGCCAGCACCTGCTGCCAGCCACCCTCGCGCGGGTAGCCCAGGCTGATATCACGGGCTTCGAGCAACACTGGACTCATGCCGCGCCCGCCTGGCGTTGCAGTTCGGCGCGCAATTGCACCAGGCTGGGCGTGACGATCGGTACGAAGGCCGATTCACGCCAGCGGCGGGCAAACCCTTCGCCATACTCGCTGAGGTAGGCCTTGCCACCACTGGCCTGCAATTCCAGCTGCACGGCATCGGCGGCACTTTCGGCCAGGGTGATGCGCAGCTTGAACAAGGCTGCCGGCTGCTGCTGGAAGCGGCCATCGAGCAAGCCCTGCTTGAGCTCGCTCACGGTGTTTTCCAGGCGTTCGCTGAGTACCTGGCGTGCCTCGTCGAGGAACGAGGCACGGCCATGCAGGTGTCCCTGAACCTCTTCCAGTGCCCGTCGCGCCAGGCCGATGGCCATGCCACATTGCAGCGCCAGAAACGCCGGGCGCACCCGCGGCAGGAACTCGCGGGCGTTCTCGTGCAGCAGCCAGTCACGCGCCAACGGCACCTGGTGGAAGGCCAGTGCCGCCGTGTTGCTCGACTGCAGGCCCATCAGTTGCAGGTCATCGGAGCGCTCCAGGCCCTGGGCTTCGGAAGGAATGGCCAGTATGAACGGTGCGCCACCGGCTTCGTCTTCGATAGCCGCCGCCACCACAAAACCGCTTTTGCGCAGGTTGGTTACCCAGTGCAGGCGCCCTTCCAGGTTCCAGCCATCGCTTGCAGGGCGACCGCGCACCTGCAACGCTTCGATGCCAGACAGGAACTTCATGGCGTTGGACAGCCCGGTGGCGCCGGCCAGTTCGCCGGTCAGCAGGCGTGGCAGCAAGCGCTCACGCAGCGCTTGGTTGGGGCTGTGCAACAGGTATTCGATAAAGGCACGCTGGCCCCAGCAGACGAAGGCTGAAGCCAACGAGCGGCTGGCGATGGCGGCAATCGCCTCGACCGCGTCGGTTACTTGCCCGCCGGTGCCACCCAAGGCCGGATCGACACCGATACGCAGCAGCTGTGATTCGGCGATCTGTGCCAGCACCTGCTGCGGTTCGCACAGGCCCCGGTCGATGGCCTCGGCATTGGCATCCAGCCAGTGTCGAAATGCGCAATCTTGCATGGTCTTGCTCCTTTGGGAACGCCGGGGCCGCCTTGCGGCCCATTCGCGGCACAAGGCCGCCCCTACAACGACCGCGTCAGGGCCGCTATCACACGTGGGTTACGCCGAAGGCTGCCAGCGGTATTTGCCAAGCTCGTCGTTGAGCGGCGTCTGGGCGAAAACATTAGCAAAGTTGCACAGGGTTGCGAGGCTGACCCCAAGAATCACTTCCAGTGCGTTGCCTTCGCTGAAGCCGGCTTCACGGAAAGCCTGGTAAGTTGCTTCGCTGACATTGCCACGGGTGGCGATCACTTCGCGAGCGAATGCAGCCAGGGTTTCGTAACGGGCATCGGGCAGCTCGCCACGGGCTCGCAGGGCATCGACCACCTCTTGTGGCAGCTTGGCCTTGTTCAACGCCACGGCAGTGTGGCCGGCCACGCAGAAGTCGCAGCCATGCTGGGTGGCGGCAATCAGCTGCACCACTTCGCGTTCAGCCAGGCTCAATTCGGACTTGCCGTTGAGCGCCGAAACGGTCACGTAGGTTTCCAGCGCCGCCGGGGCATTGGCCAGTACACCCAACAGGTTGGGGATGAAGCCCGAGTTTTTCTGCGCATTTTCGAGGAACGGACGTGCCGCTTCCGGGGCGCTCTGCAGCGTGTGTAAAGTAATACGCGAGGACATGCAGTGGTCTCCTTTGATGGGTGTCACTACAGTCTGTTGGTTATAAGAATTACCCTCCATATTCATCAGTCGCCTTTCCTTGCTCGTGAGTGTTTGCATTAGATGATTTCGTCCAGCCACCTTGTCGATTGGTTATTAGAAGGCCTGGAGCTGGATGCCAGCCTGTTCCATGTGGGCCGTTATTGCGGCGGCTGGCACGCCAGCACCCAGGGCATGGGCCGTGCGAGCTTCCACCTGGTGGTGCAAGGGCATTGCTGGCTGCACATCGACGGCCAGCCGCAGCCGGTACTGCTGGAAAAGGGAGATGCGGTGTTCCTGTTGCGCGACCTGGCCTATCGCCTGTCCAGCGACCAGGACCCGGTAGACGCCTGTGCTCAGCCGCGTCAAACCATGCAGGCACTGGATAGCGAGGCGAGCGACGGGGTTGGGCTGGTCTGCGGCTTCTTCCACTTCCAGAGCGGCCTGTCCTCTCTGATTGTCGAGGGCCTGGCTGACTGGATCTTGCTGCGCGCCGACGAGCCCTCCGGCAGTGCGGCGCGGGCGCTGTTCGCGTTGATCCTGGAGGAGTGCCGACGTGCCGCAGGCCCGTCGCAGGCGTTGCTGGAGCGGCTGACGCACCTGTTGTTCCTGTATGTGCTACGCCAGCAGGTGAATGCCGGCCAGTCACTGGGCGGGCTGGTCGCCCTCGCCCGCCAGCCGGCGTTTGCCGGGCTGCTGGAACAGTTGATCGAGCAACCGGGGCAAGCCTGGACACTGGAGAGCATGGCCGCCTGCACGGGGTTATCGCGGTCGGCGTTTTTCAAACGGTTCAACGAACTGGCCGGGCAATCGCCAGGGCAAGTGCTGCTGGCGCTGCGCATGCGCCATGCCAGCCAGTTGCTGCGGGCGGGGAATACTGTTGAACAGGTGGGCGCGCAGGTGGGGTATCAGTCGGTGGCGGCGTTTACCCGGGCGTTTGCCAAAGCGGTGGGGGTGCAGCCGGGGGCTTATCGGCGGCAGCATGAGGGGCGCTGAAAGCGTTCTTCCTGCGCCGCCCTCTTCGCGAGCCGCTCCCACAGGGTTAGTGCACTGCCCGAAGTCTGCGCTGTACCTGTGGGAGCGGGCGCGTCGAGGCGTCGAACCGCCGCGAACACCGGCGAAGCCGGTGCCATACACCGCGTTGGATTCTTCGCGGGCACGCCCGCTCCCACAGGGTCCCTGCTAAATCAGTAAGTGATGCGCAGTTCTATGAAAGCGGGTTCACCCGCGAAGAGGCCGGTGCAGGCAGCACATCAGACTGGGCTGACCGGGATATCCCCGGCGCCTTTACCTTCCCGCCGCTCCCCCATCCAGCTATTCACCTGCTGCCCGAACTCGGCCGGCGCCTTGCGCCCGAACCGCCGCGCCAGGTCCAGAATGGTCTGCTGGGCCAATGCCTCTTCCATGCGCTTTTGCGCCCCCAGCATCACCGCATGGATCGCACAGGTGCCTTCAATCGCCCATCCAGGTGGTGAGCCGTCAAACAGGCTGCAACGCTCACGCACCTCACGGCAGTCAAAAATCTTTTTCGGCCCGTCGATGGCATTGACGATATCCAGCACCGTGATTTCGTCCGACGGCCGCGCCAACCGGAAACCGCCGCGAACACCCTCGGTGGCCGCGACCAGCCCGGCGCGGGCCAGCTTGGTGAACACCTTGGCCAGGTACTCTTGGGGCACACCTTGCAACTCTGCCAGGTCGCGCACGCTGGATTCGCGCGAATCACCACGTTCGTCCACCAGGAACAGTAGGCAATGGATGCCGTATTCGACGCCAGCACTGTAGAGCGACATATCAATCTCCGACCAATCTTGTCGCAAATAATACGCCGATTGAACACCTATCGCAAAGCGGGGCATTGCCGTTTGTCGGTTCATTCAAAGGCTTAAAGCCGCTAAATACCGATACCGTAGGCAAGAAACAGCGGTGCGATGCTGCGCCGTTTCTGAAAAAAGACTTGCACGCTTTAACTACGACCAATAGAGTCGCAGTTATTCGAGCGGCACCTACCCGCCCTCGGAGCCCTCTTCGAACCTTGCGGAGCACCTACATGAAATCGAACATCCTGATCATCGGTGCCGGCTTTGCCGGTGTGTGGAGCGCCCTGAGCGCCGCCCGCCTGCTGGACCAGGCCCAGCGCGACGACCTGAGCATCAGCGTGCTCGCCCCGCAGCCGGAACTGCGCATTCGCCCGCGCTTCTACGAGGCCGACGTGCACAGCCTGAAGGCACCGGTAGGTGAACTGTTCGACGCAGTCGGTGTGCGCTTCATTACCGGCAATGCGCAGGCCATCGATGCCGAAGGCCGCAGCGTCAGCTACACCGATGTCGATGGCCAGCGTCAGCAAATTGCCTACGACCGCCTGATCCTCGCCGCTGGCAGCCAGGTGGCACGCCCGGCGATTCCGGGCCTGGCCGAACACGCTTTTGATGTGGACCAGATGGAGTCGGCTGTGAAACTTGAGCAGCACCTGGTCGGGCTGGCCGCCCTCCCCGCATCAAAGGCACGCAATACCGTGGTGGTCTGCGGCGGTGGCTTCACGGGCATCGAAACCGCCACGGAAATCCCGGTCCGCCTGCGCGCCATCCTTGGCAGCGATGCTGAAGTACGGGTACTGGTGATCGACCGTGGCACCCACGTCGGTGCTGCACTTGGCGCCGGCATCACCCCATCGATCGTTGCAGCCAGTGAACAGGCGGGCGCCGAGTGGCTGACCGGCACCTCGGTGGTGGCTGTAGATGCCGGGGGCGTCACACTGGACAACGGCGAGTACATCGCCAGCGACACCGTAATCTGGACCGCCGGCGTCAAGGCCAGCCCGCTGACCGCGCAGGTTGCCGGCGAGCGTGACAACTTCGGCCGGCTCAAGGTCGACGATCACCTGAAAGTGGTGGGCCAGCAGCACATCTATGCCACCGGTGATACCGCCTGGGCAGCCGTCGACGAGATCGGCAACCACGCCCTGATGACCTGCCAGCATGCCATTCCGATGGGCCGCCACAGTGGCAACAATGCCATGGCCGATCTGCTCGGGGTGGCGCCGGTTGTTTACCGCCAGCCAAAGTACGTTACCTGCCTGGACCTGGGCGAATGGGGCGCGGCATACAGCGAAGGTTGGGAGCGGGAACTGAAACTTCAGGGCCAGGAAGGCAAGAACCTGAAACGCCAGATCAACTCGGTGTGGATCTACCCGCCAGCGGCTGATCGCGCCGTGGCCCTGGCCGCTGCCGATCCGATGATTGCCATCGTTTAACAGCAAAATCCTGACAAAACCGTCAACAAATGGCGGTTTTGTCAATCATGCCGTTACATTGTTGGACTGTTCAACAATGATGGCCATATGGCATCATTAAAACCAAAAAAGTATTCAAGAGGGTGAGGCACAACTACTAATCCGCAGCGCATCAAGAGCCTGGCGCCATTCCGGTGACCCGGCTTACCGACCAAGCTCCTGACGCCTGCACGCCACCGTCAAGGAGCATTCCATGCAGTTACGGAATATGAAGATCGGCATTCGCGCTGCCAGCGTATTCGCCCTGTTGGGCGTCCTGGTCCTGTTCATGGGCCTTATCGCACTCTACCAAACCCGCCAGATGGACAAGGCCACCGACGAAATCCTGGTCACCTGGATGCCCGCCGTGGTAGCCCTGGGTGACATCAGCAGCAACCTGGGGCGCGCCCGCGCCGTCACCCTGCGTGCAGCACTGGACGACAGCCCTGCCGAGCGCGCACGGAACATTCAGATGCTCGACGGCATCAACACCGAACTCAAGGACGGCCTCAAGGACTACGCCGACACCATCATCGCGGCCGACGACCGCACCTTGTTCAACACCTTCAATGAGGCGTACCAGCAGTACCTCAACCTGCAACTGCAAGTGTTGCAGGACATCGCCGCAGGCCGCATGGACGAAGCCAAGCAGCAAATCAGCGGCCCGCTTACCCAGCGCGCCGACAGCATGATGAAGGCCATGACCGCCCTGATCGCCTACAACAGCAAGGGCGCCGAAGATGCTTCGCAGCGCAGCAGTGACGTAGCCGACGAAGCGTTCACCGCCATCATCGCCTCGTTGCTGGTCATCATGTTCGCCCTGGCCGCCATTGCCACCGCACTTACCCGCAGCATCGTGGTGCCGCTGGCCGATGCCGTGGCGGTCGCCGAACGTGTCGCCACCGGCGACCTTACCCGGGAAATTCGCGCTTCCGGCCGCGACGAGCCAGCCTTGCTGTTGCGTGCCCTGAGCCGCATGCAGGAGAGCCTGCGCGATACCATCCGCAAGATTGCCGCGTCGTCCGACCAACTGGCTTCGGCCTCGGAAGAGCTGCACACCGTCACCGAAGACACCAGCCGTGGGTTGCACCAGCAGAGCGCGGAAATCGACCAGGCGGCCACCGCCGTCAACCAGATGACCGCCGCCGTCGAAGAGGTAGCGAACAATGCGGTCAGCACTGCCGATGCCTCCAAAGGCGCCGACCAGACCACCCGCGACGGCCGTGACCGGGTCAATCAGGCGCTGGCGTCCATCCAGCACCTGGTGGCTGACGTGACCGGCACTTCGGCCGAGATCGAACAGCTGGCCAGCAATGCCAACGAGATCAGCCGCGTGCTGGATGTGATTGGCGCGATTGCCGGGCAAACCAACCTGCTGGCGCTCAACGCCGCCATTGAAGCGGCTCGCGCCGGCGAGGCGGGCCGTGGCTTTGCCGTGGTGGCGGACGAAGTGCGTGCCCTCGCCCACCGCACCCAGCAATCGACAGCGGAGATCGAGCAGATGATCGCGGGTATCCAGAATGGAACCGAGCGGGCAGTGACGGCAATGCACAGCAGCCAGGGGCGTGCCACCAGCACGCTGGATGTGGCGCAAGGTGCTGGTCAGGCGCTGGAAGTGATTGCCGAAGCGATTGCGTCGATCAACCAGCGCAACCTGGTGATTGCCAGTGCTTCGGAGCAGCAGGCGCAGGTGGCGCGGGAGGTGGACCGCAACCTGGTGAACATTCGTGATCTGGCGATGCAGACATCGGCGGGGGCCAACCAGACCAGTGCGGCGGCGCAGGATCTGTCGCGCCTTGCCGTGGACCTGAATGGCATGGTGGCGCAGTTCAAGGTTTGATCTGACAATGCCGGAGCTGCCTGCAGCCCAGCGCGACATAATGCCTCACCCCACTCAGGGTTACCCCGACTGGCAACCCTGATAGCACCATGCAATCATCTGTAGACAATTTGTCTAATGGTAGAAATGCCATGGACATCATGCCTGTCACGGAGTTTTGCATGCAGTTGAGGAACATGAAGATCGGCAAACGGGCAGCCTGCCTGTTCGCTCTGCTGGGTTTGATGGTACTGGCTCTGGGCCTTGTATCCCTGTACGAAACCCAGCGCATGGACAGCGCGTCTGAAGATGTGCGGGGCGGCTGGATGCCGGCCGTTGTCTCCTTGGGGGATGTCAGCACCAACCTGGGCCAAGCCCGGATATTGCTTCTGCGCAGCGCCCTGGAGCCGGACGCGCAAGGCCGTGCCAGTACCTTGGCATCGCTGAAGACGACCAATCAGGGCCTGCGCGATGATATTCATGCTTATGAACAGACCGTCGTCACCCCCACCGGGCGCATCCGGTTCGACGCGTTCACCGCCGCTTATGGCGATTACAATCTCGTTCAGTCACAGGTCGCCGAAAAGATCCTGGCTGGCGAGGTGGATGCTGCCCGGCAGCTGATCGCCAGCCAGCTCAATGTCCATGCCGAGCAGATGATGGTTGCCATGCGTGATCTCATCGCGTTCAACAGCAAAGGCGCCTATGCAGCCACCCAGCGAACCAGTGATGCGGCCAGCGAGGCTTATCGGATCACTTTCTACGCGCTTGCCGTGATCATGCTGGCCTTGGCGGCAATCGCCACGCTGCTGACCCGCAGTATCGTGGGGCCATTGGCCGACGCCGTTAAGGTGGCTGAACGCGTTGCATCGGGTGATCTTACCCACGACTTACAGGTCACTGGCCTGGATGAGCCGGCACTGTTACTGCGTGCCCTCAGCCGCATGCAGGAAAACCTGCGCGACACACTGCGCAAGATCGCCGCCTCGTCCGACCAACTGGCTTCAGCCTCGGAAGAACTGCACACCGTCACCGAAGACACCAGCCGTGGCCTGCACCAGCAAAGCGCCGAGATCGACCAGGCGGCCACCGCCGTCAACCAGATGACCGCCGCCGTCGAAGAGGTAGCGAACAATGCGGTCAGCACTGCCGATGCCTCCAAAGGCGCCGACCAGACCACCCGCGACGGCCGTGACCGGGTCAATCAGGCGCTGGCGTCCATCCAGCACCTGGTGGCTGACGTGACCGGCACTTCGGCCGAGATCGAACAGCTGGCCAGCAATGCCAACGAGATCAGCCGCGTGCTGGATGTGATTGGCGCGATTGCCGGGCAAACCAACCTGCTGGCGCTCAACGCCGCCATTGAAGCGGCTCGCGCCGGCGAGGCGGGCCGTGGCTTTGCCGTGGTGGCGGACGAAGTGCGTGCCCTCGCCCACCGCACCCAGCAATCCACAGCGGAGATCGAGCAGATGATCGCGGGTATCCAGAATGGAACCGAGCGGGCAGTGACGGCAATGCACAGCAGCCAGGGGCGTGCCACCAGCACGCTGGATGTGGCGCAAGGTGCTGGTCAGGCGCTGGAAGTGATTGCCGAAGCGATTGCGTCGATCAACCAGCGCAACCTGGTGATTGCCAGTGCTTCGGAGCAGCAGGCGCAGGTGGCGCGGGAGGTGGACCGCAACCTGGTGAACATTCGTGATCTGGCGATGCAGACATCGGCGGGGGCCAACCAGACCAGTGCGGCGGCGCAGGATCTGTCGCGCCTTGCCGTGGACCTGAATGGCATGGTGGCGCAGTTCAAGGTTTGATCTGAAATAGCTGGGGCCGCGTTGCGGCCCATCGCAGGCTAGCCAGCCCACAGAGATTGCGCCAAGGCCAAGGCTTGCGCTGTACCTGTAGGAGCTGGCTTGCCTGCGATGGGCTGCAAAGCAGCCCCCATTACTGCAACTACGTTCTATCAGTCATTAACACTCACAACCCGCCCCGCCTTCTCGCCAGCCTTGCCGCGAGTCGCCAGGCAGTAGTACAGCGGCACCGTCACGATCAAGCCGAACAGCCACGAAAGATCAGCCCCTTCGACAATGTTCGAGTACGGCCCTACATAAAGCGACGTATTGGCAAACGGCAACTGCACCAGGATGCCGCAAGCATAAGCAATGATCGCGTGATGGTTGAAGCGGCCATAGATACCGCCATCAGCACGGAAGATCGACGCAATGTCGTACTGCCCCTTCTTGATCAGGTAGAAGTCGATCAGGTTGATCGACGCCCACGGCACCAGCACCAGCAGCAACGCCAGGATCAGGCCGATGAACTGGCCGATGAAGTCCGCCGAAGCGTTCAGTGCGACCATCCCGCAGCCTACCAGGATCACCGATGCCAGGATCACCCGCACCTTGATGCTCGGCGTCCAGTCGGCCATGAAGGTCTGGATCGCAGTGACGATCGACAACACCGCGCCATACAGGTTGAGGGCGTTGTGGCTGATGATGTTAAGCAGGAACAGCACCATCAGGATCGGCCCCAGCCAGCCGGTAGCCTGTTTAACCGCATCCATGGCGTCGGTGCCTTCCGGCACGCACAGCACCGCTACCGCACCAAAGCTGAAGCACAGGATGGTGCCCAGGGTAGCGCCGAAGTAGGTCGCCCAGAACGGCTTGGCGATGCCAACTTCCCGCGGCAGGTAACGCGAGTAGTCAGAGGTGTACGGCGAGAAGCTGATCTGCCAGATGGTGCCAAGCGACACAGTGGCGATGAAGCCCGACAAGTTGAACGCGCCACGGCTGAAGAAGTCGGCCGGCAGCGCCTGGGCAAACATCATGATGAAGCCGGCCAGCAGCGCCGAACCCATCACCCAGGTACCGATACGGTTGAGGATATGAATGAAGCGGTAGCCAATCACCCCAATGGCGGTGGCACTCAGCGCACCGATCACAATCGCGCCCGGCATCGGCATGCTCGGGGCAATGCCGTGGATGGTCTTGCCGGCCAGGACGATGTTGGAAATGAAGAAGCCGACATAGATCAGCGCGGTGAAGAACACGATCAGCAAGGCGCCGTAGCGGCCGAACTGGCCACGGCTCTGCACCATCTGTGGAATGCCCAGCTGCGGTCCCTGCGCAGAAGCCAGGGCGATGACCACGCCCCCGACCAGATGGCCCAGCACGATGGCGATCAGCCCCCATAACAGGTTCAGGTGGAACACCTGGACCACCATGGCGCCGGTCACGATGGGCAGTGGCGCAATGTTGGTACTGAACCAGAGGGTAAACAGGTCGCGCGCCTTCCCGTGGCGCTCGGCAGGTGGAACGTAATCGACCGTGTGATTCTCGACAAACTGGTGTTGCGATGACGGTTGGGACATAGGTATCAGCTCGAAAGGTCGTTTTTATCTTTGTAAGGAAACCGCATCCAGGGCGGCCTCTCAGCTGCGGACCATATTATGGTATTCCAAACTTTTGACAACACTGATCCGCACGAAAAAACCACCACTGATCCGCTCGCAAAACCCCTGCGACAATCCGCCTCACGGCTCAAGGCCACGGTTTACGTGGCCTTGAGCCGTTCATCGTGAAAAATCAGGGTTGAAAATTCCGCTTGCAAAATAGGTATTACGGTATACCATCAGACACATCAACGATAAAAACCGCGGACCACCGCAGCCTTTTAGAGGTACACGAGATGATCGACGCAACCGTCTACAAGAACGTCCTGGGCTCCTTCCCTTCCGGCGTTACCGTCATCACCACCCTGGACGACGACGGCTCGGTTGTCGGCCTGACCGCCAGCGCCTTCTCCTCCCTGTCGATGGACCCGCCGCTGGTGCTGTTCTGCCCCAACTACACCTCCGATTCCTACCCTGTGCTGATCAAGCAGAAGCGCTTCGCCATTCACCTGCTCTCCGGTGAGCAGCAGGCAGAAGCCTATGCCTTCGCCAAAAAGGGCAAGGACAAGGCCAGCGGCATCGAGTGGACCCTGAGCGAACTGGGCAACCCGATCCTGGCCGGCGCCACCGCGGTTATCGAATGCGAACTGTGGCGTGAATATGAAGGTGGCGACCACGCCATCATGGTCGGCAAGGTGCACAACCTGATCGTCCCTGCCGAAGCGCCCCGGCCGATGGTGTACTGCCGCGGCAAGATGGCCAGCCTGCCGGCCTTTGCCTGAAGCCTATTCTGAATCGAGTCAACTGGCGCCACCCCTGCCTGGCGCCAGCCCCTTTCAAGCGTTGAGGAAAGCCACATGAAATTTTCGTTGTTCGTGCACATGGAACGTTGGGATGAACAGGTCAGCCACCGCCAGCTGTTCGAAGACCTGACCGAACTGACCCTGATGGCCGAAGACGGCGGTTTCAGCACCGTGTGGATCGGCGAACACCACGCCATGGAATACACCATTTCGCCAAGCCCGATGCCGCTGCTGGCCTACCTGGCCGCACGCACCGAGAAAATCCGCCTGGGCGCCGGCACCATCATCGCGCCGTTCTGGAACCCTATCCGCGTGGCGGGCGAATGCGCCCTGCTCGACGTGATCAGCAACGGACGCATGGAAGTGGGCCTGGCCCGTGGCGCCTACCAGTTCGAATTCGACCGCATGGCCAATGGCATGCCAGCCACCGACGGCGGCAAGGCGCTGCGCGAGATGGTGCCGGTAGTGCGCAAGCTGTGGGAAGGCGACTACGCCCACGATGGCGAGGTCTACAAGTTCCCCACTTCCACCAGCGTACCGAAGCCGTTCAACGCCACCCCGCCGATGTGGATCGCCGCCCGCGACCCGGATTCGCATAACTTCGCCGTGGCCAACGGCTGCAACGTCATGGTTACCCCGCTGATGAAGGGTGACGAAGAAGTGCTGGACCTGAAGAACAAGTTCCAGGCCGCCCTCGACAACAACCCGGATGTGCCGCGCCCGCAACTGATGGTGCTGCGCCATACCCACGTGCACAGCCCGGCCGAGCCGGAAGGCTGGAAGGTCGGCGCCCAGGCCATCTCGCGCTTCTACCGCACCTTCGATGCCTGGTTCGGCAACAAGACCGTGCCGGTGAATGGCTTCCTTGAGCCAAGCCCGGAGTCGAAGTTTGCCGAAGTGCCGGCGTTCCAGCTGGAGAACATCCGCAAGAACACCATGATCGGCACCCCGGAAGAAATCATCGCACGCATCAAGTACTACCAGGAGCTCGGCGTCGACGAGTTCAGCTTCTGGTGCGACAACAGCCTGCCCCACGCCGAGAAGAAGAAGTCGCTGGAGCTGTTCATCAAGGAAGTGGTGCCGGCGTTCGCCTGAATTCCCTTTGCCTGAAACATTGCGGGACGCAGCCCGCTCTCGTGGGCCCCTGTGGCCCGCGTGAGCGGGTTTTTTTTTGTGAAACCTGTGCCGGCCTCTTCGCGGGCTTGCCCGCTCCCACAGGGCCACCACAGATTTCAAGCTGTGCGCTGTACCTGTGGGAGCGGGCAAGCCCGCGAAGAGGCCAGTACAGGTAATCGAGAAATCAAGGCATCACGCCACCTTTCGTCCCCTCGCAAGAGAAATTTCCAGCACCCTCTTGCACAACAAATATTATGGTATACCATCAGACAACAAGAGCTGATAACCCTCACCAGGAGCCACCCATGAGTTTCGAAATCCGCAAGATCGTCACCTACTCCGAAGAGACCCGCATCGAAGGCGGCAAGGCCACCGACAAGCCGGTGACCATGGTCGGCCTGGCCGTCGTGATCAAGAACCCATGGGCCGGTCGCGGTTTTGTTGAAGATCTGAAGCCGGAAATCCGCGCCAACTGCTCGGAGCTGGGTGCACTGATGGTCGAGCGCCTGACTGCCGCCATCGGCGGTGCCGACAAGATCGAAGCCTACGGCAAGGCTGCCGTGGTCGGTGCCGATGGCGAAATCGAGCACGCTTCGGCGGTGATCCACACCCTGCGCTTTGGCAACCACTACCGCGAAGCGGTACAGGCCAAGAGCTACCTGAGCTTCACCAACAAACGCGGCGGGCCGGGCACCTCGATCCAGATCCCGATGATGCAAAAGGACGACGAAGGCCTGCGTTCGCACTACATCACCCTGGAAATGCAGATCGAAGACGCCCCGCGCGCCGATGAAATCGTCGTGGTCCTGGGCGCTGCCGACGGTGGCCGCCTGCACCCGCGCATCGGCAACCGCTACATCGACCTGGAAGAACTGGCTGCCGAAAAGGCCAACGCTCAATAACAACAACCAAGACGGGCCGGGGCGTGGCGTGCTTACCCGCCGCGCCCGACCTTCAAGGAGCGCCCTCCATGATTCAGCCTGTCGCTGAACACACACCTGCCGGCACCAGCTACCTGTCCGTCGGCCAGGGCCAACCCGTGGTATTGATCCACGGCGTGGGCCTGAACAAGGAAATGTGGGGCGGTCAGATCGTTGGCCTGGCCAACGACTACCGCGTCATCGCCTACGACATGCTCGGCCACGGCCAAAGCGCCCTGCCGGCTGCCGACATCGGCCTGGAAGGCTATGCCGCCCAGCTCGCCGAACTGCTCGACCACCTGCAAATTCAACAAGCGACCGTGATCGGCTTCTCCATGGGCGGCCTGGTTGCCCGTGCATTTGCCCTTAACTACCCGCAGCGCCTGGCTGCCCTGGTAGTGCTCAACAGCGTGTTCAACCGCACGCCCGAGCAGAGTGCCGGCGTTATTGCCCGCGCTGCCCAGGCGGCGGAGCTGGGCCCCGACGCCAACGTCGATGCTGCCCTGGACCGCTGGTTCAGCCGTGAATACAAGGCTGCCAACCCGGCGCAGGTCGCCGCCATTCGCCAGGTGCTGGCGAGCAACGACCCGCAGGGCTACCACACCACATACTCGCTGTTCGCCACCCAGGACATGTACCGCGCAGGCGACCTGGGCAGCATCCAGGTGCCGACGCTGATCGCCACCGGCGAACTCGACTCGGGCTCTACCCCGGCCATGACCCGCCAGCTCGCCGCCAGCATTCCGGGTGCGCACAGTGTGGTCCTCGCCGAGCAACGGCATATGATGCCGGTAGAAGCACCGC
The DNA here is from genome assembly GCF_042956345.1 of Pseudomonas sp. NPDC008258. Taxonomy (NCBI): domain Bacteria; kingdom Pseudomonadati; phylum Pseudomonadota; class Gammaproteobacteria; order Pseudomonadales; family Pseudomonadaceae; genus Pseudomonas; species Pseudomonas sp. NPDC008258. The sequence continues at coordinate 83,639 of NZ_JBIBGE010000017.1, read as the reverse complement.
GTGAAGTCAACAAGATGCTGCTGGACTTCCTCGCGCAAGCCCGCACCCTCACCGAATCCGCCAAGGGGATTGTTGCATGACCCTCGTTCGTTTCCAGATGTGCATCGACGGCCAATGGCGCGATGCCCAGAGCGGCAAGACCTTCGACAGCCTCAACCCGGCTACCGCCCAGGCCTGGGCGCAACTGCCCGACGCCGACGAAGCTGATGTCGAGCTGGCCGTACAAGCCGCCCAGCGTGCCTTCGACAACAAGGAATGGCGCAGCATCACCGCCACCGCCCGCGGCAAGCTGCTGCGTCGCCTGGGTGACCTGATTGCCGAAAACAAGGAGCACCTGGCCCAGCTGGAAAGCCGCGACAACGGCAAGCTGATCCGCGAAACCCGCGGCCAGGTCGGCTACCTGCCAGAGTTCTTCCACTACACCGCAGGCCTGGCTGACAAGATCGAAGGCGGCACCCTGCCGCTGGACAAGCCCGACCTGTTCGCCTACACCGTGCACGAGCCGATCGGCGTAGTGGCGGGCATCATTCCATGGAACAGCCCGCTGTACCTCACCGCGATCAAGCTGGCCCCTGCCCTGGCCGCTGGCAACACCATCGTGCTCAAGCCGTCCGAGCACGCCTCGGCGACCATCCTCGAGCTGGCCCGCCTGGCCCTTGAGGCCGGTTTCCCGGCGGGTGTGGTCAACGTGGTCACCGGCTATGGCCCAAGCACCGGTGCGGCGCTGACCCGCCACCCGCTGGTGCGCAAGATCGCCTTCACCGGCGGCGCGGCCACTGCCCGCCACGTGGTACGCAGCAGCGCCGAGAACTTCGCCAAGCTGTCGCTGGAGCTGGGCGGCAAGTCGCCGAACATCATCTTCGCCGATGCCGACCTGGACAGCGCCATCAACGGCGCCGTGGCCGGCATCTATGCCGCCTCCGGGCAAAGCTGCGTGGCCGGCTCGCGCCTGCTGGTGCAGGACGAAATCTTCGACGAATTCGTCGAGCGCCTGATCGCCCGTGCCAAGCGCATTCGCATCGGCAACCCGCAAGATGACGCCAGCGAAATGGGCCCGATGGCCACCGCACAGCAACTGGCCGTGGTCGAAGGCCTGGTCGCTGCGGCCAAGGCTGAAGGCGCCAAGCTGCACATGGGCGGCAAACGTGCCGAGGTCGAAGGTGAAGGCTGGTTCTACGAGCCGACCCTGTTCGAGTGCGACAGCAACTCGATGACCATCATGCAGGAAGAGGTGTTCGGCCCGGTTGCGGCGGTGATCCGCTTCAAGACCGAGGAACAGGCGCTGGAAATGGCCAACGACTCGCAGTTCGGCCTGGCCGCCGGTATCTGGACCCGCGACCTGGGCCGTGCCCACCGCCTGGCCCGCGACGTGCGCTCGGGGATCATCTGGGTCAACACCTACCGCGCCGTGTCGGCCATGGCACCGATCGGCGGCTTCAAGAACAGCGGCTACGGCCGCGAGAGCGGCATCGATTCGGTGCTGGCCTATACCGAGCTGAAGACCGTGTGGATCAACCTGTCCACCGCGCCCATGCCCGACCCGTTCGTGATGCGTTAAGAGGAACACGAGATGATCGAACCCGGCATCTACAAAGACGTGATGGGCTCCTTCCCGTCCGGCGTCACAGTGGTCACCACCCTGGACGCCGACGGCGCCATCGTCGGCATCACCGCCAGCGCCTTCAGCGCGCTGTCGATCGACCCGGCGCTGGTGCTGTTCTGCCCCAACTACGCCTCCGACACCTACCCGATCCTGCGTGACAGCAAGCAGTTCGCGATTCACCTGCTGTCTGCCGAGCAAACCGCCGAGGCGTATGCGTTTGCCGGCAAGGGCAAGGACAAGGCCAAAGGCATCGACTGGCACCTGAGCGAGCTGGGCAACCCGCTGCTGACGAAGGCCACGGCGATCATCGAATGCGAACTGTGGCGCGAGTATGACGGCGGGGACCACGCGATCATCGTGGGTGCGGTGAAGAACCTGGTGCTGCCCGAGCAGCCGGTAACGCCGATGGTTTACCACAAGGGCAAGCTGGGCGCCCTGCCGCCGCTGGCCTGATACACCGCATTGGCTTCTTCGCGGGCTCGCCCGCTCCCACAGGGATCGCGCAGTTGCTGAAACTTGTGCACTACCTGTGGGAGCGGGCAAGCCCGCGAAGAAGCCAACGCCGATAACCCTGTTTTTGGGGGCCGCGCTAATCGTCTCACCCTCGGTTGCGGCCCCTGTTTTATTCCGGAGTACTGCACATGAGCAATGAAAAGTACGAGAAAGGCTTGCAGATCCGCACCCAGGTGCTGGGCGAGGACTATGTCAACCGCTCGATCCAGAACGCCGACGCGTTCACCCAGCCATTGCAGGAACTGGTCACCGAATACTGCTGGGGCCATGTCTGGGGCCGCGAAGGCTTGTCGCTCAAAGAGCGCAGCATGATAAACTTGGCCATGATTTCCGCGCTCAACCGGCCCCACGAACTCAAGTTGCACATTCGCGGCGCATTGCGCAATGGCCTGAGCCGTGAACAGATTCGCGAAATTCTGCTCCAGGTCGGCATTTACTGCGGCGTACCTGCGGCGGTAGACAGCTTCCGCCTGGCCCGTGAAGCCTTTGCCGAAGCCGATGCGGAGTCAACCCGTTAACAACGGGCTGTTCGAACCACTGCATGGAACGCCTCGGTTCGGGGCGGTCCGCGATGTTGGCGCAACAGCCTCTTAAAGAGCGCACCTGATGAAACGCCAGCCACTCGACGACAGCTTCAAGGTCAACCGCAACCCCGTTACCCTGCGTGAAATCGTGCTCGACAAGCTGCGCGCCGCGATCATGAACTTCCACCTGCTCCCAGGCGACCGCCTGGTCGAGCGCGACCTTTGCGACCGCCTCGGCGTCAGCCGAACGTCGGTGCGTGAAGCCCTGCGCCACCTGGAGTCCGAAGGCCTGGTGGAGTTCGCCGACGCCAAGGGCCCGCGCGTCGCCATCATCACCCTGGAAGACGCCCGCGACATCTACGAGCTACGTTGTGTGCTCGAAGGCCTGATCGTGCAGCTGTTCACCCTCAATGCCAAGGCCAAGGACATCCGTGCCCTGGAGCGTGCACTGGAAGTCAACCGCGAAGCCCTCGAAGAAGGCGAGCTGCAACAGGTGCTGGACTCGGTACAAGGTTTTTACGATGTGCTGCTGGAAGGCTCCGGCAACCAGGTGGCGGCCCAGCAGCTGCGCCAGTTGCAGGCACGCATCAGCTACCTGCGTGCTACCTCGGTGTCGCAGGAAAACCGCCGTGGCGCCAGCAACCGCGAAATGGAAAAGATCGTCGAGGCAATCAAGGGTGGCGACCCGCTGGTAGCCCACCAGGCCTCGGTCGACCACGTCCGCGCTGCCGCCAAGGTAGCCCTGGACTACCTGCGCCAGAAGCAGGATGACAATGCCAAGGTGCGCGACATGGTCGAGCCCCTGGCCCTGAAGGATCCACGTATATAAGAACCGCATAGGCCGCTGATCATGCCCAACGCCCCGCGCTACTGCCCGCACTGCACCACGGAACTAGCCCGGGGCGTTCCCACAGGCGACACCCACGAACGCCTGCACTGTACCGGCTGCGGTTATATCCACTACGTCAACCCGAAGATCATCGCCGGCTGCATCATCGAGCGCGATGGCAAGTACCTGCTATGCCAGCGCGCCATCCCGCCACGCCCGGGCACCTGGACCTTGCCGGCCGGGTTCATGGAGGCGGGCGAGACCACCGAGCAGGCGGCACTGCGCGAGGTGTGGGAAGAAAGCGGCGTACGGGCCGATATCGTCTCGCCCTACTCGATTTTCAGCGTGCCGAAAATCAGCGAGGTGTACATCATCTTCCGCGCCATCGCCACCGAAGAAACCGGGCAGTACGGGGCGGAGACGTTGGCGTACAAGTTCTTCGCACCGGACGAAATCCCTTGGGACGAGATCTACTACCCGGCGATCCGGCAAATCCTGGAGCGCTATATCCTGGAGCGGCAGGCCGGTGTGTATGGCATCTATATGGGCAATGATGACACGGGCAAGGTGCACTTCATTCGCTGACCTGCCCACGCCTTGCAGGAACGGCTTCAGCCAGTGCCATATACCGCGCAGGATTCTTCGCGGGCATGCCCGCTCCCACAGGGACCGCGCAGGCCTCAGGCTTATGCAGTACCTGTGGGAGCGGCTTTAGCCGCGAACACCGGCGTAGCCGGTGCCATCCCCATCAAGGCTCGGCATGTGCGCCACCAACCCTTGGGTGTAGGCATCAGCCGGTCGGTCCAGCACCTGCTCGGCACTGCCCTGCTCCAACACCCGCCCCTGGCGCAACACCAGCACGCGGTCGGCAATCGCCCGCACCACGCCCAGGTCGTGGGTCACGAACAGCAACGTCAGCCCCTCGCCCTGCAAGCGCCGTAGCAGCGTCAGGATCGACGCCTGTACCGACACATCCAGCGCCGAGGTGACTTCGTCACATACCAGCAACTTCGGTTCGCAAATCAACGCCCGGGCAATGGCCACACGCTGGCGTTCACCGCCAGAAAGCCCCTGCGGGTAAAGGTCCGCCACCCGTGCCGGCAACGATACCCGCGCCAGCACCGCCTCGACCCGCTGCCGGGCTTCTCTGCCGCGCACGCCAAAGAAGTGCGCCAACGGTGCACTCAAGGTTTGCCCGACCGTTTGCCGTGGGTTCAACGCCCGGTAGGGGTTCTGGAACACATACTGGATCTGGTGCCGTAGCTGCGCATCACGTTGTCGGGCGGCAAAAGCCAAGGGTTGCCCTGCGTAGCGCAGCGCCCCCTGCACGTTCTCGCCAAGCCCGGCAATGGCCCGGGCCAGGCTGGTCTTGCCCGAGCCGGACTCACCGACCAATGCCAGGCATTCACCCTGGCGCACCTGCAGCGACACATCGAACAGCACCTGGCGGTCATAGGCGACATCCAGGCCCTGCACCTCCAACAGCACGTCACCCGCTGTTGCCACCGTATCGATCGGCGCATCGCCCAAGGCCACGGCATCCTGCCGGGGCACCAGGCACGCGACCTGGTGGCCATGTGCATGTGCCAGCAACGACGGCTCGATCACCGCGCATTGCGCCTGCCGCCGGGCGCAGCGCGGGGCAAAGGCACAGCCATCCGGCCGCTGCCCCGGTGCTGGCGCATGCCCGGCAATCGCCTGCAAGGGCAGGCGCCGGGCAATGTCGGGTATGGCCGCGAGCAACGCGCGGGTGTAGGGATGTACTGGCGTGCGGAACAGCGCCTCGCGCCCGGCCACTTCCACCAGCCGCCCGGCATACATCACCATCACCCGGTCGACCAGGCCGCGTACGACGGCCAGGTCATGGGTGACGTACAGCGCCGCTACGCCCTGGTCGCGGCACAGGCCCTTGAGGGTGTACAGCACATGCGCCTGGGTGGTCACATCCAGTGCCGTGGTGGGTTCGTCCAGCACGATCAGCTTCGGCTTCAGGACAAACGCCAACGCCAGCATCACCCGCTGCTGCTGCCCGCCAGACAATTGGTGCGGGAAGCGCCGCAGGAACGCGTCATCATCGGGCAGGCCCACATCTACCAGGGTTTCGCCGATGCGCTGGCGCACGGCTTGCCTCGACAACCTGGGCTGGTGCGCCAACAGGGTTTCACGCAGCAAGGCCCCCAGCCGCAGCGCCGGGTTCAGCGCCGTGGCCGGGTCCTGCGCCACGTAGCCGACCAGCCCGCCACGGGCCAGGCGCAATGCCTCGCCTTCAAGTTCAAGCAGCGATTGCCCTGCCACCTCAACGCGCCCCCCGGCAATGCGCGCCCCCTGCCTGGCATGGCGCAGCAAGGCCGTGGCCAACGTGGTCTTGCCGGAACCGGACTCGCCAACCAGGCCCACGATTTCCCCCGCCGCCAGGCTGAAGGAAACCTCGGCCAGCACATCCACCTGCCCGGCCAGCTCCACCCGCAGGTCACTGACCCGCAACACTTCACCCGTACGCTTCAACGGCGCATTCATGGCTGCTTCTCCCCAACCCGTGCACTGGCCCGGCCGATGCCTTCGGCCAGGATGTTGGTGCCATAGGCAAACACCCCGATCAGCAGCGCCGGCGCCAGTACGGCCCAGGGCTGCACCAGCAGGCCGGCCTGGTTTTCGTTGATCATCAGCCCCCAGTCGGCAGCGGGTGGTGCCACCCCGTAGCCCAGGAAGCTCAGGCCCGACAGCATGCCCACCGCCCAGGTGAGCATGTTGCCGAAGTGCACCAACAGCGGCGTGAGAATGTTCGGCAGGATTTCCTGAAAGAGGATGCGCCAACGCGGATAGCCCATCATCTGCGCCGCCTCGACAAACTCCTGCCCGGCCACCGCTACCGCGCTGCCACGGGCCAGTCGAATGACCCCGGGTGTGAAGGCAATGGCCACGGTCAGCACGATCAGCCACGGCGCCCGGCCGAGCATGGACACGATCAGCAGCACCAGGATCAGGTCCGGGAACGCCAGCGACACATCCGCCGCCCAGCTGATCGCCTGGTCCAGGCGCCTGCGTGAGAACCCGGCCAACAAGCCCAGGCTGCCACCGACCAGCAATGCCAGGGTGGCCGCTGCCACCGACATCCACAGCACCGACAGGCCGCCGCTGAGCAACCGCGACAGCAGGTCATGGCCAAGAAAATCGTACCCCAACGGTGCACCGGCAACCGGCGGGCCATACACCGGCCCGACCATCGCGGTAGGCGCATGCGGTGCCAGCCAGGGGCCGAATGCGGCCAGCAGCGCCAGCAGCAAGGTAATCACAGCGCCGCGCCGCACCTGCGGGTCGGCCAGCCAACGGGATTCAATCATGGGTTGCCTCCTGGGCAGGGGTGCTGCGCGCACGGCGCCACCACGGGCGAATGCCCCGCCGAACACGGAGGATCATTCGCACCCGGCGTGCGGTGCGTAGCTTGGGGGTAAGCAATACGGTCAGCAGGTCGGCCAGCAGGTTGATCAGTACCACCGCCAGCGTGATGACCAGCACCACACCCTGGATCATCGGCAGGTCGCGCATCTGGATTGCCGCGTTCAGCGCGGTGCCAATGCCCGGAAAGCTGAAGATGACCTCAGCCAGCAACGCACCGCCGACCAAGGTGCGCAGGGTCAGCGCCACCCCCTGGATCGCCGGGGTCAGGGCGTTGGGTAACGTGTGCCGCCATACAATGCGGCGCTCCGGGATACCGCGCAGGCGCGCCGCAATCACATACTCGGACTCCAGCGCCTCGATCATCGAGGCACGTACCATGCGCGTCAGGTACGGCAGCGCCGTCAGGCTCAGGGCCAGCACCGGCAGCACCAGCGATGGCCACTGCCGCCACAATGGCAACTGCGGGTCGAGGATCGACACCGCCGGCAGCCAAGTCATGCCGGGCATGGAAAACAACAGCACCAGGCCGATGGCCAGCAAGAAACCCGGCGTGGCCTTGAGCAGGATCAACGCCGACAAGCCCCAGCGGTCCAGCCGGCTGTCGCGCCGCAGCGCCAGGCTTACACCCAGCAGCAAGGCCACCGGCACCACCACTGCCAGCACCCCGGCCAGCAAAGCCAGGGTGTGGCCCAGGCGGCCAAACAGCAGTTGCGCCACCGGCACCTGCGAGTCCAGTGAAATGCCCAGGTCTGCGCGTAGCGCCGCGCCCAGCCAGCGCAGGTACTGCACCAGGATCGGCTGGTCGAGGCCCAGTTGCCGTTGCAGGGTGAGGATGCTTTCCAGCGGCGCATCCGGGCCCAGGATCACCCGAGCCGGGTCCGAGGGCAGTGCCTGGGTGGCGATGAACACCACCAGGCTGATCACCCAGGCCGTCAGCAGCCCGTAACCGAGGCGGCCGATGAACCAGGCCAGCCAGGCCGGCGTGCGGGATGTGTGTCGGGTATCAGGCATCAGGGTTCAACCAGAGTTCGTCGAAGCGCCAGGAGGCGAAGGTGGTCTGTTCCGCAGTGAGCCCGCCAACCTTGGCCGACGCGGCATCGAGCACATCGGAAAACCCCCAGATCAGCAGCCCGCCGCGTTCGTGCTGGATGGTCTGGGCTTCATGCACCAGTGCCTTGCGCTGCGCCAGGTCGGGTTGAGCCAGGGCCTGCTGGTACAGCTGGGTAAAGCGCGGGTCGTGGAAGTTGCTGCGGTTGTAGATGGCCTGTGGCGCATCGTTATGCAACGCCGTGGCGAGAAAGCCACGCGCCGGGGTCGAGCCCGGCGACAGCTGCCATTGCTCGCGTTGCGGGCCGTTGAAGACTGACCCGTCCACCTGGTTGACCTTCACCTGCACCCCGGCCTTCAACGCCTGTTGGGCAAACACCAGTGCCGCGTTTACACCAGGCCCCGGCGTGGTGGTCAGTTCGACGCGCAAATCCTCATGCCCCGCCTGGCGCAGTAGCGAGCGGGCCTGGTCCAGGTCGTACGGGCGCTGGGCAATGGCATGGTTATAGGTGGGGTCGTGGGGTGAATAAAGGTCGTTGGCCACCCGGCCAAAACCATTGAGCCCACGCGCCACCAGCTCCTGCCGGTCGGCCAGCAGGCGAAACGCCTGGCGCACACGCACATCCTGGAACGGCGCCTTGGCCAGGTTCAGGTTGAAGCCGGTGAACGAGGTGGTCGGCGAGGCATACAGCCGCAGCCGCGGGTCGGCCTTGAGCAACGCACTATGCTCGGCCTGCACGCCGCTGGCCACGTCGATCTGGCCGGCTCTGAGGGCTGCGGCACGCGACACCTGGTCCTTGAACTCGATGATTTCCAGTTCGTCCGCATAGGGGCGGTTGGGTTTGTAGTAATTTTCAAAACGGGTATAGAGCGAGCGCTGGCCCGGAATGAAGCGCTTCAGCCGGTACGGCCCAGCGCCCACCGGGTTGGTCACCGGGTGGTAGTCGGTGGGCACGATGCCGCCAAAGCTGATCAGCGTTTCATCCAGCGGGTAGAAGCTCTGCCCCTGCTTGAAACGGATCTCTATGGTGCGCTCATCCAGCTTGCGCAGGGCTTGCCGATCGATTGCGCCGACCAGCCCGGCGAACGGCGAAGCCAGTTGCGGGTCGGTCAGGCGCAGGATCGAAAACAGCATGTCGTCGGCCGTGATGCTTTTACCGTGGTGGAACTCCAGCCCCGGCTTGAGGCGAATGGTCCAGGCGCTGGCATCGGCATTCGGCTCGGCAAACTCGGCCAGCGCCAGGCGCGTGCTGACATCGGCATTCCATTCCCAGAACTTGGCGTACAGCGCCCACCCGCGAATGATGCCGCCACCTACCGGTTTGTGCGCATCGAGGTTGCCGGCCTGGTCGCCGTCGATAATGCCCACCCGCAAGCGCCCACCGTGCACTGGCGTACCTGGCAGCGCCGCACTGGCCGCTGCCGGTGTACCACTGTCGCAGCCACTGAGCAGCCCGCCGCCGAGCAGCAGGCCGCTACCCACGGCCAGGCTGTTGCCGAGAAACACCCGGCGCGAAAACAGCTCGCTCATCACCCTCTCCTTATGCCGGCTGTGCCACAAGCGGCTTGCTGGCCGCACCCAGGCGCGGCACCTCGAAACCGTGGTCCAGGTCCAGCAGCGGGAACAACAGGTCGGCCACCCGGTGCGCCTCGTCGATCAGCGGGAAGCCCGACAGGATGAACGCCGACGTGCCCTGGGCTTCGTATTCGCGGATGCGCTCGGCGACCTGCTCGGCGCTGCCGACCAGGTAGGTGCCAGCAGCCGGGCCGAGAATGTTGAAGCCGAACAGGCTCGGGCCCAGCCAGACGTTGGGGTAGATTTCCAGCTCACGGGCCGTGGGCAGGCGGCCGGCGCGGATGCTGTCGAGGTTACGCTGGATACGCGGGTCGTCGCTGACGTAGCTGTCGAAAGTTTGCCCCGCAGGCAACTGGCGCTCGATGGCCGCGCGCGCGGTAGCCAGCGAGGTGCGTTGCAACAGGCGCTCGGCATGGGCCCAGGCTTCTTCCTCGGTTTCGCGCACGATCACCTGCAAGCGCGTGCCGTAGGTCAGTTCGCGGCCGACCTTGGCGGCTTCGGCCGCTACACGGCGGAACTTGTCACCGAGCTTTTGCGGGGTATCGGCAAAGCTCAGGTATACATCCAGCAACTGCACGGAATGGGCGACACCCGGTGCCGAGGTGCCGGCCCCCCACAGCGGGATGCCGGGCTTTTGCCTGGGTGGGTGCCAGCCGCCCAGCGGGTGATGGGCGGCGGCTGGCGAACGGGGTGCAAGCTTGACGTAGCGGCCGTCGTAGCCAGCGGTTTCGCCCGCGTAGAAGCCTTGGAAGGCACGCCAGTATTCCAGGCTGAAGTCGTAGCGTTCATCGTGCGGGTAATGCACGCCCAAGGTGGCCAGGCCTGCGTCATTGCCGTTGACCACGTTGAACAGCAAGCGGCCATTGGAGAACTGGTCGAAGGTGAGCGCCCATTTGGCCAGTACCGCTGGCGACAGCTCGCCAGGGTGCTGGGCGACCAAAAAGCGCAGGCGCTGGGTGGCGTCGATCAACGCCGCCGACACGGCCAGGCTTTCGTTGGGGCTGGAGCCGAGCAGCGAACCGTAGAAGCCAAGGCGGTCGGCGGCGATGGCCAGTTGCTTGAGGTGTTCGAAATCGGTGTGCCAGCGGCCTTCAGGCTCCCAGGGATAGGGGCCGTCGGGGGTGGTGAGGTACCAGAGGATTTTTACTGCCATGGCGGTGGGGTCCTTGTTTCAAATCAGAGGTTTACCTGCAAGCCCTTGGGGCTGCTGCGCAGCCCATCGCGACGCAAGGCCGCTCCCACAAAGGACCTGCGAACGCCGTACCCTGTGGGAGCGGCCTTGTGTCGCGATAGGGGCGCACAGCGCCCCCGGCGTTCTGATCAGCTACGCCGATCAATGCCTGGAACGAGACCCAGCTCGGTAGCGCGGTCATACAGCCCGCTCATCTTCCACTGCTGGGTCAGCACCCCTGGCCCGTAAGGCCGCGACCCACCCAGGGCATCAGCCAGCAACTGGATCTGCGCGCCCTCCTCCAGCAACAGGATGAACTCCGCCGTGGCCCGCAGGCCCTGCTTGCCCCACACCGTGGCGCCGCCATTGGCTTCAAGGATTGCCAGGTTGAACGGGTTCTCGGCAATCTTGTCGAGGATGAAATCCACCTCTGCCTGGCGCCGGTCGATGTACACCGGCAGCTCACGGGCCAGCTGGTAGCGCTGCACCGGCACGTAGTGGAACGGCAAGGTGCGGTGGGTTTGCGCCCAGGCACCCAGATACGGGCTATGCACGTGCGACACGGTGGTGACGTCGGGGTGGGTCTGGAACAGCTTGGTATAACGCCCAAGCCCCCCTTTACCCTTGCCGACGATGACGTTGCCGGCAAAGTCAGTGACAGTGGCCTGCAACGGCTTGCGATGGTTCCACGGTCCGCCGTAGTTCACCGACACCAGCAGTTCTTCACCGGGGACACGCTCGATGAAGCCAACCGTGCCGTTGGCGGTAATGGTGTTGGTTTCGCGGAAAACACTGAAAGCTGCTTCGGCTTCGGCAACCACCTGCTCGATGAAGGCTTGCAGTTCGGCTGTGACGGGGCGTTCGTTGGTCAGTACGGTCATGTTCAGTCTCCAGTCAGGTCAGGCGCGGCGCTGGGCCAGCAGTTCATGGGCAGCTTGCAGAGGCCGCGGGTCGACCCAGTCGGCGATGTCGAAATCGGCTTCGAGGAAGCCGTGCAGGTACAGGAAATCTTTTTGTGTGCCGAGGAAGGCCAGGCGCTGGGCGGACAGGTCCGGCGCCAGCGTGGTGTGGAAGTCACCGCGGTAGGCTTCGGCCACGCCCTGGCTACCCGCGCGGGTTTCTTCTTCAAGGATGCTGTTGAGCGCGGCGCGGTTGCCGGCTGCCCACTCGGCGGCACGCAAGGTTTGCGCAAGGAAGCGCGCCACCAGGTCGAAATGGTTGTCGAGCAGGCGCTGGTGCACGGTGATTGGCCGCGGCGTGCCGTTGTTGATGCGGTGGCGCGGGTCGGGTAGCAGGTCAAGGTCGACGCCGACCACCAGGCCCAGCCGGCGTGCTGCATCGGCCGCCGCAGCGCCCTTCACGTACACCGCATCGACTTCACCGCGCGCCAGGTACTCAAGGCCCGACCACAGCCGCTGTAAACCCAGCTGCGGGGTGGCAGCATCGGCCTGGTCCAGCAACGCTACTTCCACCAGTTGCACGTCATCCAGGTGCAAGCCAGCCGAGGCCAGGGCACCTTTGTAGCCATGCAGGCTCATGGCGCGGGCAATGCTGCCGGGGCGGCTGTCGCCCCAGGCCGGCAAGGCCAGGCGCTTGCCACGCAGGTCGGCGGCGCTGCGAATGCCCGAGTCCGGGCGGACCAGGATGGTTTGCCACTCCTCGATCCAGGTCAGGCCGATCAGCCGGCTGGGCGAGCCTGCTGCCCGTGCGGCCAGCGCCGGTACGTTGCCGCCTTCGCGGAACAGCCCGGGCAGTTGGTGATCGTAGTGGTGGTGGCCCAGCTGGCGGGCCTCCTGCAAGGTCGAGACCGGCAGGCCGTCGGCGGCGAATTCCTGCTCCAGCCAGCCGAGCTTGTAGGCGATGCCTGAGGCGGTGGGCACGGGGCAGCGCGTGAACCAGATACGCTCCAGGGCGGACGGGTCGTCTGCAAGGCGTTTTGCGGTGGGGGTTACGAGGGACATGGGGGGCTCCTTGGGCGTCGTGCAAGCACCATTGCAGTGTGCGTGCCAACCGCTGGAGGCCTTGATTTGCGTGGGATTGGCTATCGCTTCAAGGGGCTGGGTGCTTGGCTGGGAGCAAGATTGCGGGCGGGGTGCTGCCAGATCAGCAGGGTGGCTGCTGCTGGGGCAGCAAAAGGTTGCGCAAGCCACGCAGAATGGGGCCTGGACAGGGGTGGCAAAGATATTGCTCAGGGGCTTGGGACCGCGGTGTGGCCATTCGCGGGCATGCCCGCTCCCACAAGGACCTGCGCAACCCTGGTTCCTGTGGGAGCGGGCGAGCCCGCGAAGCAGGCGCACTGGCCCTTTCAGACAAGACCGAGACCCCACATGAGCGCCATAGAACCCTCCCCCGCCCGCCGCTTGACCAGCGAAACCGAAGCCATCGAAACCGCCCGCCAGGTCGCCGCGCAAATCGCCGAACTGGCCGCCGACCCGCGCAACAATGGCCAACTCCCCCACCGCCAGGCCGAACTGTTGTCCAGCAGCGGCCTGACCGCCATCGCGGTACCTGTCCGGTTCGGCGGCCTCGGTGCCTCGGTGCAGACCGTTGTCGAAACCGTGCGCCTGGTGTCTACCGCCGACGGCGGCGTCGGTCAGTTGCTGCAGATTCACAATGTGATGTTGCGCGGCATCTTCACTGGCTACCCGGATGATGTACGCGACCGCCTGATCGCCGACGTGCTGGCCGGCAAGCGCTTCGGCAACGCCCTGGCCGAAGTCGGCGGCAAGAACAAGTTCGCCCTCAAGACCCGTGTCGAGCGCCGCGCCGATGGCCAGTGGGTGCTCAACGGCAGCAAGTTCTACTCCACCGGCTCCTACCTGGCCGAGTGGATCTCGCTGACCGCCGCCAGCGAAGACGGCGGCGTCGGCGTACTGCTGCACCGCGACACCCCTGGGCTGACCCTGGTCGATGACTGGCAGGCCTTCGGCCAGCAGAATTCGGTGAGCGGCACGGTCAACTTCGACAACATCGTACTCGACGAACGCTACCTCACCCGCCGCAGCGGGCCGATGAAACGCACTGGCCTGACCTTCCCGCAGATCCTCCACGCCGCCATCGACACCGGCATCGCCGCAGGCGCATTGCAAGCGGCTGTCGAGTACCTGCGCGAGCATGCCCGGGCCTGGGTGGAAAGCGGTGTCGAGCGCGCCAGTGACGAACCCCATGTGATTCGCCAGATCGGCGAATACGCCGTGGCGCTGCGCGGTGCCGAGTCGGTGCTGCGTGAGGCGGCGCGGGTATTCGACGACCATGAGCGCGACCCGGAGAACAAGGCCCTGCAGGATGAGCTGATCCTGTCGGTGGCCACTGCCCGCGCGCATTCCGATGCGGCATCGCTGAAGATTTCCAGCGACCTGTTCTCGCTGCTGGGGGCCAGCGCTTCACTGAGCAAATGGAACCTCGACCGCTTCTGGCGCAATGCCCGGGTACACACCACCCACGACCCGATCCGCTGGCGGCTGCACAACGTGGGCAACTACTACCTGAACGGGGCTGACCCGGGGGAGTACACGGCGGTGCTCAATGCCAAGGAAAACCAGGGCGCTACCCGCCGTTGAAACGGCGTTTGGACGGGGGGCGCTTTGCGCCCCTTTCGCGACGCAAGGCCGCTCCCACAAGGGGCGGTGTCGCATTCTGATCGAGCATCCACATGAACCACCCGCTTCTTCGGGCTTTGGTCATTTATCGCGAAATGCCCTGGCGCTTCGCGTTGGTCACAGCCTTGTACATTGCCGGCAACCTCGGCCTGGCCTGGCAGCAGTGGCTGATCGGCCATGCGGTCGATGATGTCAGCGCCGGCCGCGCCGTGCTGCGCCTGGCCGATGGCAGCCTGGACGCTAGCGTGGCCTGGCACTGGTTGTGGCTGCTGCTGGCCATCGCCCTGGGCCGCGGCCTGTTGCAATACGCTGCTGCCGTGCTGTCGCTGGTGCTAAGCCAGGCCCTGCTCACGCGGCTGCGTGAACGCATACTGAGCCAGGTGCAGCGCCTGCACTTGGACTACCACTGGCGCCACGGCATGGGCGAACTGGTCACCCGCACCACCCGCGATGCCGACAAGGTGCGCGACGCGCTGATCACTTTCTGGCGGCAAATCATCGAAACGCCGCTGGTGGTAATCGCCGCCGTGGGTTTGTTGAGCTGGTACGACCCACTGCTGGGCCTGGTGCCGCTGCTGCTGACTGGCGCCGGGTTGTGGCTGTTCGTGGTTCAGACCGATCGGCTGGTCAGCCTGGACCGCGCCGTGGGCGCTGCCTATGACCAGGTCAGCCAGGACCTGGCCGAAGGCATCGGCGGGGTGCGGGTGATCAAGGCCTTTGGCCTGGAAAACCAGCGCATCGCACGGTTCGCCAGCCAGGTTGAGGTGTTCACCGGCCACGCCCGCGCCGCCCTCGCCTACGCCAGTTCACGCATCCCACTGCCACAGGCCGTGGTGGCGTTGGGGCATGTGTGGATCCTGGTCTACGGCGCCCACCGCGTGGAAGCTGGGGCGCTGGGTATAGGCGAGCTGGTCACCTCGCTGCTGGTGGCGACCACGTTGGTGTTCCGTATCGAAGGCATTGGCCGGGTGATGCAGACCTTCGCCGATGCCCGCGCCAGTGCCGAACGCATCTGGCAACTGCTGGACGAACGCCCGGCGATCCTCACCGGCCATTCCACCCTGCCTGCCGGGCCGCTGGGGCTGAAGCTGAACCAGGTGCAGGTCAGTGCAGCGGAGGCTGGTCGGCCTGTCTTGCAGGGGTGCTCGCTGACCCTGTTGCCCGGTGAGGTCGTGGCCCTGGTGGGCGCTACCGGCACCGGCAAAAGCCTGCTGGCCAGCCTGTTGCCACGCCTGACCGAGGTAGAGCACGGCAGCGTGCAGGTTGGCAGCGACGCCAGCGGTTGGTACGACGTCCGCGACCTCGACCTGGCCGACCTGCGCCGCCGGGTGCAGGTACTGCCGCAGGAGAGCTTCCTGTTCTCCGACAGCCTGGCCGCCAATTTGCGCCTGGCCGCACCGCAGGCCAGCGACGCCCGGTTGCGCGAAGGTTTACGCCTGGCTGCTGCCGAAGATGTGCTGGAACGCTTGCCCCACGGTCTCGACACACCGCTGGGTGACCGCGGCGTGACCTTGTCCGGCGGGCAGCGCCAACGCCTGTGCCTGGCTCGCTCGTTGCTCGGTGCACCCGACATCCTCTGCCTGGATGACGCCACCAGCGCCCTGGATGCCCTGGGCGAACGCCAGGTGCTGCACAGCATCCGCCACCTGCACAGTGCAGGCGGCCAGGGCCCGACCTTGCTGCTGATCACCAGCCGCCTGTCCACCCTGCTGCAGGCCGACCGCGTGCTGATGCTGGAAAACGGCCACATCAGCGCCAGCGGCAGCCATGCCGAACTGTGCGCGAGCAACGCCCATTACCGTGACTTGCTGGGGATCGACCATGACTGATGTGCCGCACACCCCCGCCAGCGATATCGACATCGAGCAACGACTGGCCCGCCAGGCGCTGGACCGGGGCATGTTCCACCGCCTGCTGCCGCTGTTGCGGCCCATTCGCGGGCAGATCCTGGCGGTAATAGGCATCGAACTGCTGTTGGTATTCACGGTATTCCTGCGCCCGTGGTTCGTGCGCGAACTGCTGGACAAGGGCCTGGTGCCCAGCGCCGACCACTGGCTGCTCGACGAGCGCCTGGTGCTATGGCTTGGCGTTGGGCTGGCAGCAAGCTGGCTGGCGCGCTTTCTACTGGCCGGGGTGTCGCAGTTCATGGCCGGGCGCGCGGCAATCGGCGTGCTCAACGACCTGCGGGTCAAGGTGTTCGCCCATGTGCAGGCGTTGTCGGTGAGCTACTTCGACCAGACCCGTGCCGGGCGCATCATTTCCCGTGCCGACCGCGATGTGGATGCACTGGAACCGCTGTTGGTACAAGGCCCGCCCGAATTGCTGGGCGCCCTGCTTCGCTGCGGCCTGGCAGCGGTAATGCTGTGGCGCATCGAGCCCGGTTTTTTCTACAGCCTGGCCGCCACGGTCCCCCTGCTGGCCCTGGCCACCTGGCGTTTCAAGCGGGTGTCGCAGCGCAACTGGGCCAAGGTGGCCGAGCAACGCAGCCGCTTCACCGCGCACCTGGTGGAAAGTGTGAGCGGGGTGCGGCTGATCCAGCAATGCGGGCAGGAACAGCGTAACCAGGCACGCTACCGGCGCCTGCTCGAGGACTTCAACCAGGCGCTGATCCGCGGCAGCCTGCGCGCTGGCTGGTTCGCCCCTTTCACCGCACTGCTCAGCACCGCCGGCATGGCCGTGCTGTTGCTGGTCGGAGCCCATGGCCTGGCCGAGGGCAAGGTGAGCGTTGGCCAGGTGGCCGAGAGCCTGTTCTATGTGTTCCTGTTCCTTGGCCCGCTACAGGAGCTATCGGACCTGTTTGAACGCTACGCCACCGGCAGTGCCTCGGCCCAGCGCATCTTCCTGTTGCTCGACACCCGTGCGCAGGTACTTGACCCGCCCACACCGCATACCCTGGCCAGGGCGCGAGGCCAGGTGGACTTCGAAGCGGTCGGTTTCGCCTATGCGCCGAACAGCCCACGGCCGGTGATCGACGGGCTCGACCTGCATATTCGTGCCGGTGAAGTACTGGCCATCGTCGGCCCCTCGGGGCATGGCAAGAGCACGCTGGTGCAGTTGCTGACGCGCTTCTATGAAGTGCAGCAAGGCGCTGTAAAGCTGGACGGTATCGACCTGCGTGCGCTGGCCCAGCATGACTTGCGGCGCAACGTGGGTGTGGTGTTGCAGGACAACGTGCTGTTCAGCGGCAGCATCCTCGACAACCTGCGCCTGGCCGCGCCCGGCGCCAGCGATGCACAGCTGGTAGCCGCCGCCCGTGAACTGGGTGCCGACGAGGTGCTGGAGCGCCTGCCGCAACGCTATCACACCGAAGTCGGCCCGCTGGGCGCGCACCTCAGCCATGGCCAGCGCCAACTGGTGTGCCTGGTGCGGGCCTATCTGGCCGACCCGGCAGTGCTGGTGCTGGACGAAGCCACCTCGGCGGTGGACGTGCATACCGAGCGGCGCATCCAGCGTGCGCTGCGCCGGCTGTGTCAGGGGCGTACGGCGATCATCATTGCGCACCGGCTGGCGACCATTCGCGATGCCGACCGGATTGCAGTGGTACGGCACGGGAAAGTGGTGGAGCAAGGGGCGCATGCCGAGCTGATCGGGCGCGGTGGGGCTTATGCGGCGCTGTACGACGCGTATCTGCGCAGTGCCGGTGAGGTTGCACCCGAGGAAATCGAGGTCTGACTTGCCGGCCTCTTCGCGGGCAAGCCCGCTCCCACAGGTACAGCGCAGGCCTGACAGGCAGCGCATGACCTGTGGGAGCGGGCTCGCCCGCGAAAGGGCCGGGCCTGCTCATGCTGCTCTCCCAGCATCCACTGCTGCCCGATTGCTGCCACAGCAGCACCCTATCCCAAGCCCACCCTGAAAACCCCAGCCCACAGGCCCTACGCCACGCATGGCACAGCCGTTGCACCTACCTCCCCACTTGCACACCCTTCAGGAGCCCCCATGACCACCGAATTCTTCTGGCGCCTGCCCCTGGGCACCGACGGCCCGCAGCTGTCCACCGACCGCCATAACCGCGGCAACCCCGCGCACCGCCCCGGCAACATCGCCCCCGGCCGCCTGCCCGATGGCCAGGCCGATGGCTTCACCTACATCGACTACATCGCCCAGGTGGCCAAGGCCGCCGAGTTGGCTGGCTTCGAAGGCGCGCTGCTGCCCACCGGCCCGGAGCCATGGATCGCCGCTGCTGCGCTGGCCCGCGAAACCCGGCGTATCCGTTTTCTGATCGCGTTCCAGGCCACCTGGACCTTGCCCGCCTATGCCGCCCAGCAGGCGGCCATCCTGCAGAACCTCAGCGGTGGCCGGCTGGACTGGAACATCATCACCGGCGGCAACCCGGCCAGCCAGCGGGCCAATGGCGACTTCCTGGAACATGACCTGCGCTACAAGCGCACTGGCGAATTTCTGGATGTGATCCAGGGCCTGTGGACGCAGGACAGGTTCTCCTACGAAGGCGATATCTACCGGCTGGAAAACGGCAGCCTGCCGCCGGGCCTGCAACACGAACGCAAACCGGGCGTGTACTTCTCCGGCTTTTCCGATGCCGCGCTGGACGTGGCTGCACGCCATGCCGATGTGTACCTGAACTGGGCCGAGCCTATCGACAAGCTCAAGCCGCACATCGAACGCGTGCGCGAGCTGGCCGACAAGCAAGGCCGCACCGTGCGTTTCGGCTTGCGTGTCGACCTGTTCGCCCGCGAAACCGAAGAGCAAGCCTGGCGTGAGCTGCGCCAACAGTTCGATCGGCTGGAAGGCAAGGCCAGCGCCTCGGCCAAGGGCTTCATCACCGGTTCGGATTCCGTTGGTGGTGCACGCCAGGCCGCCTATCACCAAGGCCTGCAAGGCTTCGATGAACTGGTCCTGGCGCGCAACCTGTGGGCCGGTTTCGCCAAGGCCAAACCCGGCCCCACCGTAGGCCTGGTGGGCAGCCACCAGAACATTGCCGAACGCCTGGCCGAATACCGCGATGCCGGTTTCAGCACCTTCATCCTTGCCGCCAACCCGCACCTGGAAGAGGCCCTGCGCATCGGCCAGGAAGTGCTGCCGCTGGTGCAGAAGGCCGCCACCCCTACCCCTTTGCAAGCCAGTGCCTGACCCGGAGCCAGAACATGAGCCAACCCCTCGATACCCTGTGGTACACCCGCTGTCCGGTGCCCACCGGCCTGGGCATTGCCGTGCAGCAAGGCTGGCTGCAGGAAGACCTGGCCGGCCTCGGCACCCAGGTACAGTCCCTGCGTGAAGCCGACCAGCAGGCGGTGCGCGAATCGCACTTCGACCACAGCCTGCTCAATTCGGTACGCCACGGCGGCAGCATCCCGGCCATCTGGGCCCGCGCCCAAGGCCGTGACACCCGGGTGATCGGCCTGTCGTGGGCAGATGAGGCGCAGTTGATCCTGACCCGGCCAGAAAGCGGCATCCACACCGTGAAAGACCTCAAGGGCCGCCGCTTTGGCCTGCCCGACTGGGCTGCGGCACAGATCGATTTCACCCGCGCCCAGGCGCTGCGCGGGCTGGAAAATGCCCTCAAGCTCGAAGGGCTGCAAGTGGGCGACATGGACTTGGTCAACTACCGCTACGACGGCACCTTCAGCGACCGCCCGGTGCGCAACGTGGCCGGCACACCGGTGTCCAGCACCCAGAGCGAAGGCCGCAACCTGGAACTGGCCGGCCTGCTGCGCGGCGAGGTCGATGCGATTTTCCTCAAAGGCGCCAGTGCCGTGCAACTGGCCCACGCTTTTGCCTTGCACACGGTGATCGACACCGGCAGCCACCCCGACCCGCTCATCCGCAGCAACAACGGCACGCCACGCACCCTGGCGGTGGACAGCCACCTGCTGGCGCAGCACCCCCAGGTGGTGCGCACGCTGCTCGGTTCGGTGCTGCGCGCCGAACGCTGGGCCCACCAGCACCCCGACGAAACCCGCCGCTACCTGGCGCGGGAAACCAACAGCAGCGAATACTGGGTGCAAGTGGCCTATGGCGCAGACGCCCACCTGCGCCTGAGCACGCGCCTGGACGAACAGGCCATCGATGCGTTGCAGGACTTTGTCGACTTCCTCAAACGCTGGCGCTTCATCCCGCACCGCTTCGAGGTACGCGACTGGATCACCCGCCAACCACTGGACCAGCTGCTGGCCCCCATTCCCATGGAAAGGAAACCCGTAACCCCATGACCAAGCCCCTGGAAACCCTCTGGTACACCCACAGCCCGGTGCCCACCGGCCTCGGCATTGCCGTGCAGTCGGGGCGCCTGGCTGAGGCCTTTACACCGTTCGGCACCAATATCCAGTCGCTACGCGAGTCCAGCGAACGCGAGGTGCGCGAGGCCCATTACGACCATCACCTGCAGAACTCGGTGCGCCATGGCGGCAACATCCCGGCAATCTGGGCCTACGCCAGCGGCGTCGAAACACGCGTGCTGGGGCTGTCGTGGAGCGACGAGGTGCAGTTGATCCTCACCACCGAAGAAAGCGGCGTACGCAGCATTCGCGACCTGAAAAACCGCCGCTTCGGCATACCCAAGTGGGCCAACGTCCAGATCGACTTCACCCGTGCCCAGGCCCTGCGCGGGCTGGAGAATGCCCTGAAACTCGAAGGCCTGGCGGTGGCCGATGTCGAGTTGGTCGACTACCCCTATGGCGGCACCTACAGCGACGATGCCAAGCAGCACCTGTACGGCGCCGAAGTCAGCCTGGACACCAGCCGCGTCAGCCGCCGCAACAACGAGCTGATCGGCCTGCTGCGCGGCGACATCGACGCTATCTTCCTCAAGGGCGCGCATGCGGTACACCTGGCCCACGAGTTCGGCCTGCGCGTGGTAGTCGACACCGGCAGCCACCCGGACCCGCTGATCCGCAGCAACAACGGCACCCCGCGCACGCTGACCGTGGACCGGCACTTGCTGGAGAACCACTTCGATGCCAGCCGTACGCTGGTGGACACGGTGCTGCGCACCGAGCAATGGGCCTGGGCCAACCCCGAGGAAACCCGGCGCTTTCTGGCGCGTGAGCTGAACACCAGCGAGTACTGGGTGGCGGCAGCCTATGGCGACGATGCACACCGCCGCTTGCGCACGACGCTGGATAGCCGCTCGATCGAGGCGCTGCAGGACTTTACCGAGTTCCTGTTCAGGTGGGGGTTCATACCAGGGCGTTTTGATGTGCGCGAGTGGATTGATTTTCGGGTGTTGGAGAGTGTGATCGGTTCGACCTCCCGGTTGGCCGTTTGAATTACAGGGGCTGCTCTGCAGCCCTTCGCGGGCTTGCCCGCTCCCACAGAAACCGTGCATACCCTTGATCCAGCGCCATACCTGTGGGAGCGGGCAAGCCCGCGAAGGGCCGCAACGCGGCCCCAAGAATTTCAGCCCAACCACTGCTGCCCCAGCAGCACCCGCCCAGCAACCCACTGCTGCGCAATCTGCAACACCCTCTCAAAATCCCAATTAAATCGTTCTAATTCAATAAGTTAACAACATGGCACAGTCCCTGCTCTAGCTCTCCCCAACACTGCTTTACATACGGGGAGATCCACCATGCACCAGCTCAATCCACTCGCCCGCCAGGTCAGCCTCGCGCTGCTGCTGGCCGGCACCGGCAGCCAGGCCATCGCCGCCAACGAAGACACTAAAAACGAACCGGCCCTGGAAACCGTCACCGTCACCGCCCAGCACCGCGAGCAGACCTTGCAGGAAGTACCGGTAGCCGTATCGGCCATCAAAGGCACCAGCATCACCGCCGATGGCGTGCGCTCGATGGGCGATATCACCACCTTCGTGCCCAACGCCTCGGCCAAGAACCCCGACGGCGACGGTCGCCCGCGTTGGTATATCCGCGGCCTGGGCACCGGCGACACCGGCGCGGCAACGGTATTCCCGGTAGGCATCTATGCAGACGACGTCTACCTCAACGCCCCTGTCGCCGGTGGCGGGCCGCTGTTCGACCTGGAACGCATCGAAATCCTGCGTGGGCCGCAAGGCACCCTGTATGGCAAGAACACCACGGCCGGCGCAGTGAACGTGATCTCGAAGAAGCCGACCTTCGACACCGACGGCTACGGCACCGTCGGCTTTGGCAGCAAGAACGAGCGTATTGTCACCGGCGCTGTCGGCGGCGCGCTGGTCGATGAAAAGCTGGCCGGGCGCGTCGCGTTGTATTCCGAAGAGCGTGATGGTTTCCAGAACAATGACTTCGACGGCAACACCTATGGCGACGTGAACAAGAAGGCCATCCGCCTGCAGTTCCTGGCCCAGCTCAACCCCGACCTGGACGCTCTGCTCAAATTGCACAGCCGCCAGTTCAAGGGTGACGGCAGCAATGGATCGCTCCCAGTGGGCCGTTACTACAACGTGGGCTACGAACGCCCGCATGGCCGTGACATCTCGCTGAACGTCAACGAGGACTATCGCCTGGACCACGACGGCGCCTCGCTGACCTTCAACTGGTACCTGGGCGACTACACGCTGACTTCGATCAGCGCCTACGACTACATCCGCAACAAGTCCACCAGCGACGCCGACTACACCCCCTACGAGGTCAACGGCGCGTCGATCACCGACAACAGCTACCGCCAGTGGTCGCAAGAGCTGCGCCTGGCCTCGCCGGAAGACCGCCCGCTGCACTGGCTGGCGGGTGCGCATTACTTCCATGAAGACCTCGACAGCTCGGCACAACGCATCGTCACCCCAGGGCCGACGCCAAACGGCACCGGCTCGAACCAGGTGGGTACCACGGCGTTGCGCGATATGGGCTACGACCACCGCACCGACAGCTACGCGCTGTTCGGCAACCTGACCTATGACTTCACCGATGCCTTCAGCGTCACCGGGGGCCTGCGCTGGACCCAGGAGAAAAAGGACATCGACCTGGACCTGGTGCAACTGACCCGCGCCACCGCCAATGGCCCGCTGATCCCGCTGGGCGGCGTGGGCACCAACGGCAACCGCCAGGAAGACAAGACCTGGGAAGCCTGGACCTACGACCTGACGCCCGAGTACCGCATCAACGACAACCTGCGGGTGTTCTTCCGCTACGCCCACGGCTTCCGCTCGGGCGGCTTCAACACCGGGCTGTCGACCAGCCTGGCGCAGCTGACCACGGTCGACCCGGAAGAGCTGGATGCCTACGAGCTGGGGCTGAAGTCGGAGTGGTTCGACCGCCGCCTCACCGTCAACGCCAACCTCTTCTACTACGACTACTCCGACATCCAGGTAAACCTGCTGACGGTAAACAACGGCGTACTCACCACCGCCCTGACCAACGGCGCCAAAGGCAAGGTCAAGGGCGCGGAGCTGGAGATCGAAGGCCAGCCGACCGATCGCCTGCACCTGCGTGCGGCGGTGTCGTTCCTGGACACCGAGTACACCGACTTCAAGAACACCAACCCCACCACCGGCGCGGTGACCGGCGACTACAGCGGCAACAGCTTCGTGCGTTCTCCACGCAACGTGGTGTCGCTGGGTGCCGACTACACCATCCCGCTGGAAGTGGGCGGCAAGCTGGTGGCAGGGGGCGACGTGAGTTTCCGTGACAAGGAGTACTTCCTGGCCGACCGCCAGAGCAGCGCCGACGCCACCCTCAGCCAGCCTCACTACACCCTGGCCAACGCCCGCCTGAGCTGGTTCAGCCACGACGACAAGCTGAGCGTGACCGGCTTCGTCAATAACCTTACCGACCGCCGCTACCAGGTGCATGGCCGGCCCAACGGCACCGCCGGGCAGTACGTGATCACCTACGGCGACCCGCGCACCGTCGGGCTCAGCGTTACCAGCCGGTTCTGAGTTGCCCTTCAGGGCCTCATCGCCGGCAAGCCAGCTCCCACAGGTACAGCACAAGGCCTGAAACGTTCGGGGACCTGTGGGAGCTGGCTTGCCGGCGATGAGGCCTGCACTGCCAATACATCATTCAGCAGGAACATCCCATGCCCCACCACACCCCCTTGGCCAGCGCCATCGCCCTGGCCATCGCCGGCCTCGCCGTGCCCGCCTTCGCCGCCGAACCCAACGACCGCCTGGACACGGTGGTCGTGGTCGGCACCCACCGCAGCGACGTCACCGCCTTGCAAAGCGCCGCCCCGGTCGACGTACTGAGCGGTGAAAAACTTCAGGAAACCGGCGCCAGTGACCTGTCCGCCGCACTCACCGCGCTGTCGCCCTCGTTCAGCTTCCCGCAGTCACCGCAAGGCGCCTTCGCCGGCTCCATTGCCCAGGGTGCTTCGCTGCGCGGCCTGGCATCCGACCAGGTACTGGTACTGGTCAACGGCAAGCGCCGCCACACCAGCGCCAACGTCACCCGCCAGGGCCTGGTCAACGCCCGCGGCGCGGCAGCCGTGGACCTCAGCCTGATCCCGCTGTCGGCCATCGAACGGGTGGAAATCCTGCGCGACGGCGCCGCCGCCCAGTACGGCTCGGACGCCATCGCCGGGGTGATCAACATCGTGCTCAAGGAACGCGACGAAGGCGGTAACGCCGGCTACCGCTTCGGCGGTTACAAGAAAGGCGACGGCCTGCAACGCAAACTCAGCGGCTGGAAGGGCTTTGCCCTGCCCAACGACGGCTTCCTGACCCTGGCCTTCGACGCCGGCAGCCAGGACCCGGCCAGCGACACCCGCGACGACAACCGCATTTTCTACCCCGGTTCCACCAGCATCGACACCGCGCGCGAGCAGAACAACCGCTACCGCAACTGGCGCTGGGGCTCAGGCAATGTCTCGGACCAGTACAACTTCACCGCCAACGCCGAAATGGGTTTGAGCGAGGGGCTGAGTGCCTACGGCTTTGCCACCTACGCGCACAAGAACACCGACGCCGAGAACTTCTTCGACCCGCCCACTACCCTGCGCAACAACTACGGCAGCGTGGCCCTGGCGCGCTACCCGGACGGCCGCTTGCCAGTCACACGCTACGGCCTGGAAGACTTTGCCGTTACCGGCGGCCTGCGCTTCGAAGACCAGACCCTGGGCAACTTCGACCTGGCATTGAACTACGGCGACAACCGCGTCGACTCAACCGACCGCGACGCCATCAACCCGAGCTGGGGCGCCGCCAGCCCTTCGACCATCTACACCGGCCGCCGCGAAGCCGACCAGACCAACCTGACCCTGGACTGGACCCGCGATTTTGCCAATGACTGGCTGTTCAAGCCGCTGACCGTTTCCGCCGGGCTGGCCTGGCGCCAGGAAAACTACGACCTCAGCCAGGGTGACGCCGCCGGCTGGTCCAACGGCCCACTGTTCAACACGATCGATCCCATTACTGGCCGTCGCATCCCTGGCTACTACTCGGGCATTACCCAGGTCGATGCCGTGTCACTGGACCGCCGCGTGATCGGTGCCTACTTCGATGTCGAAGCCCAGCTGACCGAGAAATTCCAGGCAGGCGTGGCAGTGCGTAGCGAGCACTATTCGGACTTTGGCGACACCACCAACGGCAAGCTGTCGCTGCGCTACGACTTCACCCCGCAGATCGCCGCCCGGGCCAGCGCCAGCACCGGCTATCGTGCGCCATCGCTGGTGCAGAGCGGGCTGTCGTCATTCAGCGTGCAGGTGGTGGAGCAACCGCCGGGCAGTGGCAACTGGGTCGAGGTTCAGCAACGCACCCTGCGCGCCGACAGCCCGGAAGCGGCGCTGCTTGGCGGCAAGGCACTGAAGCCTGAAGAATCGACCAACTTCTCGGTAGGCCTGGTGTGGCGGCCACTGCCCAATGCCTCGGTCACCCTCGATGCCTACCGCATCGACATCGACAACCGCATCACCCTGTCCGACCAGCTGCCAGCTGCGGTGGTGGGGCCGATTTTCGCCGGCACGCCCTACGCCAACATCCAGAGCGCGGCGTTCTACACCAACATTGCCGACACCCGCACCGATGGTTTCGAACTGGCCGGCCATTACCAGCTGGACGCGGGCCGCTGGGGCCGCGTGGACTTCAACGGTGGCTACGCGCGCAACAACACCCGCATTACCGGGCTGGACGATGTGGGCAGCATTCCCGGCAACCAGATCATCGGCCGCAACACCCAGGGGCTGATCGAGGATGGCACGCCCGAAGACAAGCTCACCCTCAGCGCCAACTGGCTGTATGACGGCTGGAGCGTCACCGTGGCCCAGCGCCGTTACGGTGAGTGGAAAAACCGCAACGCCGCCAACCCCACGCTGGACCAGACCTTCAGCCCGCAGTGGGTGACCGACCTGGATGTGTCGTACCGCTTCGACCTGGGCCTGACCTTGTCGGCGGGTGCGATCAACCTGTTCGACAGCCACCCCGACAAGCTGAAGGGCGCGCAGCTGTATGGCGTGCCGAAGTACTCCATTACCAGCCCGGAGGGGGCGCAGGGGGCGTTCTACTATACCAGCGTGAGTTACGACTTCTAGGCTGAAACCGCGCTGGCTTCTTCGCGGGCTTGCCCGCTCCCACAGGGTGGCACCTGGCTGCGAACCCGTGCAGTACCTGTGGGAGCGGGCAAGCCCGCGAAGAAGCCAGCACCGATGCTGCTGACAGGCTGCTGCTCTAGCAGCACCTCGCTGCTGCTCCAGCACCACCCTCGCCTTCAAGCCCCGAAATCCGCGGCTTTCGCCGCCTGGCACAGCTCTTGCGATAGCCCAATACCCTCTGCTTTCCCAAGGCCAGCCATGCGCGTGCTCTCCCCCCTTTCCTGGTTCATCTCCCCCCTGGCCCTGCTCACCCTCTGGGCTGTAGTGGCCAATGCCGGGCTGTTCCCCGCCAACCTGCTTATCCCGCCGCAGGAGGTGTGGCACAGCCTCAACGACCTGTTGGCCACCGGCGAACTTCAGGAACACCTGGCAGGCAGCCTGTCGCGACTGGCCCTGGGTTTCACCGGCGGCGCACTGGCCGGCCTTGGGTTTGGTGCGGCGCTGGCCCTGTCGAAAACCGTGGAGGCTTATTGCGCACCGCTGTTCCATACCCTGCGCCAAGTGCCGAGCATCGCCCTGATCCCGATGTTCGTGCTGCTGTTCGGCGTGGACGAAACCTTCAAGGTAGTCATCGTCGCCAAGACTGCGTTCTTCCCCGTAGCCCTGGCCACCTGCGAGGGTATCCGCGCCATCCCGCGCAGCCATTTCGAAGTAGCGGCGGTGTACCGCCTGCGCTGGCCGACGCTGGTAGGCCGGATTGCCCTGCCCGCTGCAGTGCCTGCGATCATCACCGGCATACGCGTGGCCCTGACCCGGGCCTGGGTAGTGCTGGTGGCATGCGAGCTGCTGGCCGCCGACAGTGGCCTGGGGCAGATGATCGAGATGGGCCGGCAGATGCTGCGCATTGATGTGGTGATGGTCGGCGTGGTGCTGACCGGGCTGATCGGCTTCACCCTGGATTGGACCCTGCGCCGCGTGGAACGGCGCCTGTCTGCCTGGCAAAGCCGTTGAGGAGGCTGTGATGAAACGACCTGACTTGCGTGGCCTGGTGCTGCCACTGTTGCTGCTCTGCACCTGGGAGTATGCCTCGCGCCAGGGTGCAGCCGGTGCCTATGCCTTCGTGCCACTGGCGCAGGTGGGTACGGCGCTGGCCGAACTGCTGGGTAGCGGCGAATTGCTGGTCAACTTGTGGGCCAGCCTGCTACGCACCTGTAGCGGCCTGGCCATCGGCATTGTCGGCGGTGTCGGTTTGGGTGCATTGATGGCTCTGTCCACACCCGCCAACCGCCTGATCGCGCCGCTGTTCCATGCGTTGCGCCAGGTACCGATGCTGGGCTGGATCCCGTTGATCGCCTTATGGCTGGGTAACGGCGAAGGCGCCAAGTTGCTGATTGTCAGTTTGGCAGCGTTGTACCCGATGGTGCTCAACACCTTCGAGAGCCTGCGCCAGGTCGCGGGCCAGCACCGCGAAGCGGCGCGGGTGCTGATGCTCAGTCGTTGGCAGCAACTGTGGCTGATCCTGCTGCCCGCCGCCTTGCCGGGCATTGCAGCCGGGGTGTTGCAGGCCTTGGCGTTTGCCTGGGTAACGTCGGTAGGCAGCGAGCTGTTCCTGTCTGCCGGGGCTGGCCTTGGCAGCCTGATGATGAACGCCGAAGCCGCGGCGCGCATGGAAATCATCGTGGTCTGCGTGCTGTGCATCGGCCTGAGTGGTTACCTGATGTCCTGGCTGTGCTCCCTGCTTACCCGGCGCCTGCTGCGCTGGCGCACCCACCCTTGAAAGGCCTGACCATGAACGCCATCGCCCATTCCTTACCCACCATCGCCACGACTGGCGGGGTGACCATTCGTGGCCTGAACAAGGCCTACCCGCTCAAGGGCAAGTCCGTGCCGGTGCTCGAAGGCATCGACCTGGACATCCGCCCCGGCGAATTCGTCAGCATTCTTGGCGCCAGCGGCTGTGGCAAATCCACCCTGCTGCGGCTGGTTGTCGGGCTCGATCAGGACTACCAGGGGCAGATCCTGCTGGATGGCCAACCCGTGCGCGGGCCGGGCCTGGAGCGCGGCATCGTGTTCCAGGACCACCGCCTGTTCCCGTGGATGACCTTGCAGCAGAACATTGCCCTGGCCTTGAAAAACCATGAACTGCCTGCACTGGAGAAAAACCGGCTGGTGGCCGAGCACATCGAACTGGTAGGCCTGAACGGCTACGAGCAGGCCTACCCGCATCAGCTATCCGGCGGCATGGCCCAGCGCGCGGCAATTGCCCGGGCGCTGGTGAACAAACCCAAGGTGCTGTTGCTCGACGAACCACTCGGTGCACTGGATGCGCTGACCCGGGTGCGGCTGCAGCAGGAGCTACAGCGCATCTGGGTGCAGGAGCGTTGCACGGTGATCATGGTGACCCATGACATCGAGGAAGCGCTGTACCTGGGCGACCGGGTGATCGTGATGGACGCTCACCCAGGGCGAATCCGCGAAGACCTGCGTATTGACCTGCCGCACCCGCGCCAGCGGGATAGCCAGGTATTGCAGGGGTACAAGCAGCGGTTGCTGGAGGACTTGGTGGGGCATTGAGTGCAGTGAATTGCCCCAATGCCAGACCGCTTTGCGCCCTTGCGGGAGCGGATTTACCCGCCCCCACAAGCGCCTGGCATACACCGGACGAGGCGTTATCGACGCAGGGCCATCAGAAGTCGTAACGCACGTCCAGCATCGCATTGCGCGGAGCACCGTAATGCCCGTAGCTGCCGGCCATGCCGGAATAGTATTTTTCATCGAACAGGTTGTTCACATTGAGTGTTGCCACAAGGTGTTCAGTCACTTGGTAACGCGCCATGAGGCTGGCAACGGCATAGTCATCATCCTTGGCCTTGGCATTGTTCAGGTCGGCAAACGTCAGCGACTTGCTGGAGTTCCAGTTGACGCCACCGCCAAGGGTCAGCTTGTCCCACCCGCCGGTGAGGCGATAGGTTGCCCACAGGCGCAAGGTATCCATCGGCAGTTGGGTGTTCAGGCGTTTGCCGTCAGCGCTCTCGGTACGGGCGTGGCTATACCCGGCCTGCACGTTCCAGCCAGGGGCAATTTCACCGCTGACCTCAAGATCGATCCCTTTGGTTTTGGCGCCATCCACTGCCCGGTAGGCGGATGAGCCAGAGGGCGTGACCTGCCCGGGGTCCAACTCGGCAAAGTTGTCTCGTTCGACCATGAACAGCGCTGCGCTGGCATTCAGGTGGCCCTCGTAGAACTCGCCTTTCCAGCCCATCTCGTAGTTCTTGCCAACTACCGGGGCGAGTACCTGACCGTCTTTGTCTTGCGACGACTGGGGCTGGAAAATATCGGTGTAGCTGGCATAGACCGATTGATCAGGCGTCAGGTCGTAGATCAGGCCGGCATACGGCGTGACCTCACCCGTTTCACGCATCTTGCGTGGTGTATTGAGCCCTGTGATCCGCGAGGTGAAGCTGTAGTCGTAGCTGTAGTTCGATACCCGTGCGCCCAGCAGCAGGTGCATATCACTGCTTAAATTGAAGCGGTTGGCCACGAAATACCCACTCTGCCGCGTCTTGATGTCCAGCAGTACCGAAGGCCGGTAACCGTCACGGGCCAGGTAGTTGTCCCACGTATAGAAATTGAAATCGGTGTTACCGCCACTCAGTGAGTCGTGGTGATTCTTGTAATCCGAATAGTTGTAGCCAACCACCAGGTCGTGGGCACGCCCGAACAACTCGTAACTGCCCTGCAGATTGATATCCACACCTTTCTGGACTTGATTGGCAGATATCATCGCCCGCTCGGCACTGGCAACACCGGTTTGCTGATTGAGGAAGCTGTTACCTGTAGTGCTGCGGAACCAGCCAAGGTCGGCATCACGGTCAACGTCCATGTAGTTGCTCACCACCCGTAGTTTCCAGTCACCAGCCAATAGCTGCTCCAGGGTCGCGGTGTAGTTCAAGGTCTCGAAATCGTCGTACATCCACCGCGCCCCGGCGCTGGTGGAGCGGGAAAAGTGGGTCTGCTGGCCACTGCTGTAAATCAGGGGCACGCCGGGAGCCCCTGTTGACCGGTATTTCTGGTAGTCAACGCCGAAACGCACCAAGGTGGTATCGGTCAGGTCGGCCTCTACCACCCCGTAGACGATCTCCCGCTTCTGCTCGTACCAGTCCATGAACGTGTGGTTGTCTTGCTTGGCGGCTACCATCCGCCCACGCACATTGCCGGTTTCGGTCAGGGGGCCGGACACGTCCGCTTCGCTACGGTAGTTGTCCCATGTGCCAACACTGCCTTTGACATAGGCCTTGAACTCGCGGGTAGGCTTCTTGCGGATCAGGTTGATCACACCACCAGGCTCGCCTGCACCTGTCATCAGCCCCGTGGCGCCGCGCACGACCTCGATGTGGTCGTAAAGCGCGGTGTCCAGCAAAGTGCTGGGCATATTGCGGGTTTCGTTCTGCTGGCTGGTGTTGACGCCGTCAAACTGGTAGCTGTTGATGGCACTGCCACGGGAATAGATGTTGAAACGTTCGCCGCCGTCCTGGGACATGGTGATACCAGGCGTTTCTTTCAGCACATCGGTAATGCTGGAAAGGTGTTGGTCATCCATACGCTGACGTGTGATCACGCTGATGGACTGCGGGGTTTCACGAATCGACAGGTTCATCTTGGTCGCCGTACTGGTCACCCCGGTGGTGTACGAGCCGGTGCCCTCGGTGGTTTCGCCCAACAGGCGCGAGTTGATTGAGGTGGCCCCCAGTTCCAGCGCTCCGGTCGGCTCGTGAGCCTGTGCCAGCAGGTAGTTGCCGCTGTCGGTACGGACAACACTCAGGCCGGTGCCGGCCAACACTTGGGCAAAACCCTGCTCCACGCTGAAACTGCCACTGACCCCAGGGCTGGTCTTGCCAGCGGTGAGGCTGGCGTCGATCGACAGGGGGATGCCGGCCTGGCGGCCGAACTGGCTGAGCGCCTGGTCGAGCGGGGCTGCAGCGATGTCGAAACGGATGATGCTGCTGGCGGCAGGCTGAGCCTGAACTGAACTGGCACAAACCAGGCCGCCCAGGGCAAAGCTGGATGCGAAGGCCAGGTGGATGGCAGGTGCCAACGAGGTGATGCGATACGTCATGTCGAACGTCCGAGAGGGTCAAGGGGCCGCGTTTTGGGCGGGTATGCCCTGAAGCCAATCGAGAACGAAAAAACTGCGCCGCAGACAGTAATATTTTTTAAACCGCCGCTCTGGGCACCACCGTCACCCAATAGCGCGTGCGCCGCTGGATGCTTACCGGCAGGCTGCTTTCAAGCAATTTGAGGATGCGTTCGTTATCATCCAGCGGGTACGAGCCGGTCACCCGCAGCCCGGCCACCCGTGGGTCGCAGCGCAAGATACCCGGGCGATAGCGGCCGAGCTGGCTTAGCAACTCGTCCAGGCGTGTGGCCTGGGCAATCACAAAGCCTTCGAGCCACGCATCGTCCTGCGCCGCCAGCGGGCCAAGCTCAATGCCACCTGCGTCCAACCGCGCACGTTGGCCGTTTTCTATGATTCGCTGGCCCAGGCCACTGCGCAGCGTGGCAGCCACCCGCCCGCTACTGACCGACAGCAGCGTGCCTGGGCAATCGTCGCCGCAGCGCACGGTAAAGCGGGTGCCGAGTGGCCGCATCACAGCCTCTGCAGTCTGCACCAGCAGCGGCCTGCGCAGCGGATCATGCCCGGTCCGCAGGTTGATTTCGCCATAGTGCAACACGATACGCCGTTCGCTGGCATTGAAGTCGACGTCCACTGCGGTAGCAGTGTTCAGCCACAGTTCGGTGCCGTCGGACAGCACCTGGCGACGGCGCTCGCCGATGGTAGTGCTCAAGTCCGCCAGGCCGCCCTGCAGCCATTGGCTTTCCTTCGTCTGCCAGCCAATTGCACCCAGCAGGCTGACGCCCATCAGTACTTTCAGGACCTGGCGGCGATCACCGCTGACATAGCGGGCCTGTTGCAGCGCCGAGCGGGCCACCGGGTCGCGCAACACGCCGGCGCTGTCGCGTATCAGCGCCGGCAACCCCACCATGCGCTGCCACGCACGTTCATGCTCGCCGTCGGCCTGGCGCCAACGTTCAAGCTCACGGATTTCCTCAGGGCTGATATCGCCAGACTGGGTCAACGAATACCAGGCGATGGCCTGCTGGCGCACCGCGACGTCGATTGGCTCGGCCTGGGCGGCGGGCATGAGCGTCATTCGAACTGGCTGGCGTAGCAGCGATCAAAGGCTTTGAGCATGGCGCGCTGCACCTGGTCGATGCTCAGCGCCAGTTGCGCAGCGATCTGCTTGTAGGTCAGCCCATCCAGCTGCGACAGCAGAAAGATCTCCCGCACTCGCGGCGACAAGCCGTGCAGCAGCTCGTCGAGCTGGGTGAGGGTTTCGATCAACAGGTGGCGTTCTTCGGCGGAGATCTCGTACTGCTGCGGTTGCGCTGCCAGTGCTTCGGCATAGGCACGCTCCACCGCCAGGCGCCGCCAACGGTTGATCAGCAGGCTGTTGGCGATGGTCGCCAGGTAGGCCAGTGGGCGCTGAAGGTCGTTGACCGGGCGCCGGGCGCGCATGATGCGCACGAAGGTGTCCTGGGCCAGGTCGTCGGCGTCGGCAGCCTCCCCCAGACGCTTCATGAGCCAGCGTTTCAGCCAGCTGCGGTGCTGCGTGTAGAGGTGCTCGACATCCAGGTCGAAAGAGCTTGAGGGTCCCATTGGCGAGTGGCCTGCGTCTGCATTCTGGTAATGCACACATGATAATCACTCGCAATTAACCGATGCAAGGTGACCCCTGCGCAACGTAGGCCCCCTTGTTCCCTTGGCCATGCATCACCATAATGATAAGAATTCTTATTTGAACCTGACTGTATGAAAAAGCCCTGCATGGACGCCCACGCCCAGGTCGATGGCCTTTATCGGGACCACCATCGCTGGCTGCGCAACTGGCTGCAACCGCGGCTCACCTGTCACCACCTGGCCACCGACATGGTCCAGGACGTGTTCGTGCGTATCCTCACCGCCGACAACGCAGCCGAACGCCTGCAAAACGTGCGTGAGCCCAAGGGATACCTGGCCACCATCGCCCGCCGGCTGATGATCGACCACTTCCGCCGCGCGCGCCTTGAGCGCGCGTGGTTGCAGACCCTGGCCGAGCAGCCCGAGGCGCTGGATATCTCCGAAGAAGACCGCGCCGTGTTGCTGGAAACCCTGTGCGAACTGGACACCATGCTGGCTGGCCTGGGGCTGGAAGTTCGCCGGGCATTCCTGCTGTCGCAACTGGAGGGCATGCCCTACAAAGCAATTGCCGAGCAGCTGGGTATATCGCTGTCCACGGTCAACCGCCATATGGCCAAGGCGCTGCATCACTGCCTGCTTTTCAACCTGCAAGGCGGCCTGCAATGAGCGTGACCGACCCTGGGCAGCGCAAGGCACTGGAACAGGCGGTGCAGTGGTACACGCTGCTGCAGAGTGGCTCGGCCGGGCCACAGGACCAACTGGGCTGGCAGCACTGGCTGCAACAAGGCGCAGCCAACCAATGGGCCTGGCAGCAGATCGAGCGCCTGCAGCAACGCCTGCAAGGCGTGCCCGCTGCGGTGGCCGGGCGCACACTGGAGCTGGCCGGGCAGGCCCAGCACAACACCCGTCGCAGTGTGCTCAAGGGCGTGGCGCTGATGCTGGGCGGCAGCAGCCTGGGCTGGCTGGGCGTTGACCAGTTGGAAAATGGCGCCTGGCTAGCCGACTACCACACCGCTGTTGGCCAGCGGCTGCCCGTCGTCCTGGCCGACGGCGGCCAGCTGATGCTCAACACCGACAGCGCGGCGGATGTACGCTATGACGCGCACCAACGCCTGGTCCACGTACGCCGGGGCGAAGTGATGGTGACCACCGCAGGCGACCCTGCCGGCCGGCCCTTCTTCGTGCAGACCGCACAGGGTCGGGTTCAGGCCCTCGGCACTCGTTTTTCGGTACGCTTGCTGGGCGGTGAAACCCACGTTGCAGTGTTCGAACATCAGGTCCGCATCACACCCGCGCACGGCCGGCCTTTGCTGCTGCAACCCGGGCAGTACTGCCAGTTCACTGCTACGGGCGCTACCCCGGCAGAGCCACTGCCTGCCGAACAGGATGCCTGGACCCAGGGCCTGCTGGTAGCGAACGAGCAACGGCTGGACGCGCTACTCGCCGAACTGGCCCGTTATCGCAGCGGCTGGCTGCGCTGTGACCCGTCCGTGGCCAGGCTACGCGTCAGCGGCACCTTCCCGGTGGACGACACCGACAAAGCCTTGCGCGCGATCGCCAGCGTGCTGCCGATTGGCATCATGCGTCGCACCCGCTACTGGGTGACCGTGAGCGGCTTGCAGAAGGCGTGAAAACTTTTTTACGCATCAGTGAGATTTCTTCTCTTTCTCATCCGACTCAGGGGTAACGGGTGCATGACCCGCTTGCCAACATAAGAGAAGCTTTCCATGAAAATGCATCATCCGCTGCGCCCGCTGGCGGCCGGTATTCGCAATACCCTGCTGGTTTCGGCCCTGCTCGCGGCCACCCCAGCCCTGGCCGACAGCACACCCCGTGAGTACCACATCGGCCAGGGCGACCTCGGCCAGGCGCTGACCCGCTTTGCCACCCAGGCAGGTATTGTGCTGTCGTTCGACCCGGCTTCCACTCAAGGCCGCAAGACGCCGGGGCTGGAGGGCATGTACGGGGTTGACGAGGGCTTGCAGGCGCTGTTGTCGGGCAGTGACCTACGGGTGATGCGCGAAAGTGACGAGCGCTGGTTCATCGTGCCTGCGGGTGAACAAACCGGGGCCATGGAGCTGTCGGCAACCCACGTGAACAGTGTCGGGCTGGGCGCCACCACCGAAGGGACCGGTTCCTACACCACCGGGGTGACCAGCACGGCGACGAAGATGAACCTGTCTATTCGCGAAACGCCGCAGAGCATCAGCGTGGTCACCCGCCAGCAGATGGACGACCAGCACCTGGCGAGCATCACCGATGTGCTCAAGCAAAACCCGGGCATTACCATGTCGCAGGACGGCGGCGAGCGCTTTCACATCTACTCGCGCGGTTCCGAAATCAGCACCTACCAGCTCGACGGGGTCAATACCGTCCAGGAGTACCTGACCCGCAACATGCCCAGCACGCTGATGGACATGGCCATCTTCGACCGAATCGAGATCGTGCGTGGGGCTACTGGCCTGATGACCGGTGCGGGTGAGCCCAATGGTGTGGTCAACATGGTGCGCAAACGCCCTACACGCGAGTTTCAGTCCTACGTTCAGGCCGGGGTTGGCTCATGGGACTATTACCGCGCCGAGGCCGATGTCTCGGGGCCGCTGGTGGAAAATGGCAAGCTGCGCGGCCGGCTGGTGGCGGCCAAGCAGACCAACCACAGTTTCATGGACTGGTACAGCCAGGACCGTGACCTGCTATACGGCGTGCTTGAAGCAGACCTGACCGACACCACCACCGCACGCGTGGGGGTGGACTACCAGACCTACAATGCCAATGGCGCGCCCGGCGTGCCATTGTTCTACAGCAACGGCCAGCCCACCGACTTTTCCCGTTCGACCAGCTCTGGCCCACGCTGGATGTATGAGGATTACACGACCAGGAACTACTCCTTTGGCCTGGACCAGGAGCTTGCCAATGGCTGGCAGCTGAAACTGGCTGGCAACTACATGGACGTCGACCGTGACTCGCTGTCAGCGTTCTACCGCACCGGTGCCGGGGTCGCCACCCTCGACCAGAACACCGGCCTGGGCACGCTCGACCTGCTGCAGGTCGAGGCGCATCAGGTGCAGCGCGGCATGAACATCACCCTGCAGGGGCCTTTCGAGCTGTTTGGGCAGTCCCATGACCTGATCGTCGGGTTCGATTACCTGGACTACAGGAACAATCACCTGACCGGATCGGCAGGGTCGCCGACATTCAACTTCTTCACATGGGGCAACCGCATACCGCAGCCCGGCAACTACACCCCCGTGCTGGATTACGACGTCAACATTCGCCAGACCGGATACTTTGCCGCCACCCGGCTCAACTTCACCGATGACCTGCACCTGATTCTGGGTGCGCGAACCACCAACTACAGCTACGACGCCCATCAGGTATCGTTGCCCAGCGGTTTCGACCGGCCATCCAGCATGCAGGAACGTGGCGAAGTCGTACCGTACGCAGGGCTCATCTATGACCTGACAGCAGAGCAATCGGTGTACGCCAGCTATACCGATATCTTCAAGCCGCAAACCGCCAGGGACCGTACCGGCAAAGTGCTGGAGCCGGTCATCGGCAAAAACTACGAGATGGGCTGGAAGGGTGAATTCTATGACGGCCGGCTCAATACCAGCGCGGCGATCTACCTGATCAAGCGGGACAATTTTGCCGAAGACGACACTGGCTTCCCGATTCCTGGCGTGGCGAACTCAACTGCATCACGTGCCGTCGACGGTGCCGAGACCAAAGGCATCGACCTTGAGCTTTCCGGCGAAGTGGCCAACGGCTGGAACGTGCATACCGGGTATAGCCACTCGCGCACCGAAAACGCCCAAGGCAACCGCCTGACACCGCAACTGCCGCTGGACACCTTCCGTTTGTGGAGCACCTATCGCCTGCCGGGTGAGTGGCAGCGACTGACCTTGGGTGGCGGGGTGAACTGGAACTCCAAACAATCTCTGCTGACGACTCGCAACACACGCATCACACAGGAAGACTATGCCGTCGCCAGCCTGATGGCACGCTACAAGCTCAGTGACAACCTGGCGGCCACTTTGAATGTGGAGAACCTGTTCGACAAGAAATACTACGCGGGCCTGGCGGGGAACTATGGCCACTATGGGGCCCCCCGCAATGCCACGCTGAACCTGCGTTACGACTTTTGAGCCGCCAAACCGGGGCCGCTGTGCGGCCCCGGTAGTCTGCCTCAACCTGCGAGGATGAAGTCCGCCGCAGTCACCGTGGTCGCATCCGCCACCCCCACCAGGCGGATGGAGTCGGCAGCGCCGATGCTGACCAGCGTGTCCGCGCCGACATCGGCGATGGTGACGCTGGCGGCAAAGGTGGCTGCAGTGATGTTGAGCGCGGTGATATCAAGCCGGTCCTGCCCACCCGCCGCGATGGCATCGAAGCTTATGATCAGGTCGTTGCCGAAGCCGGCAGCGAACTGGAACACATCATTGCCGTCGACGGCCATCATGGTGTCGTTGCCGGCCCCACCCACGACCGTATCGTTACCAGCCGCGCCGTTGAGGAAGTCATTGCCGGCGCCGCCGAGCAAGGTGTCGTTGCCAACATCACCAAACAACGTGTCGTTGCCATCACCACCCTGCAGTACATCGACGCCGATACCGCCGTCCAAGCTGTCATTGCCCAGCCCGCCTAGCAGGGTGTCGTTGCCTGCGCCACCCAGCAGGGAGTCGTCGCCGTCCCCCCCGTCCAGGCTGTCGTCGCCACCACCACCGTTCAAGGTATCGATACCTAGACCACCGAACAGCTGATCGTTGCCAGCGTCGCCATTGAGGGTATCGTTGCCGTTGTTACCATTGAGGGTGTCATTGCCGCCGTCACCGTTGAGGGTGTCATTGCCCACCCCACCATTGATGACGTTGGCCAGCCCGTTGCCGGTGCCGGTGAAGTTGCCCACCCCGGTAAAGGTCAGGTTTTCGACGTTGGCGGTCATGGTGTAAGTGGCCAGCGTGGTACGCACAATATCTGTGCCTGCCCCTGTGGCCTCTACGACTACATCCCCCGCGTTGTCCACCACGTAGCTGTCGTTGCCGACGCCGCCTACCAGGCGGTCGGCACCTGCTCCACCGTCGAGCACGTCGTTGGCGGCACCGCCCGTTATGGTGTTAGCCAGCGCGTTACCGGTACCGGTGAAGCTGCTGCTGCCAGTGTAAGTCAGGTTTTCGACGTTGGCGCCCAGGGTGTAGCTGCCCAGGCTGGTCTGCACCAGGTCCGTGCCGCCATTGAGTGCCTCAGTGACCGTGTCACCCGTGTTGTCGACCACGAAGGTATCGTTGCCGGCACCGCCATTCATGGCATCTGCGCCAAGCCCGCCGTTGAGGGTGTCGTTGCCGTCCTCACCATTGAGAATGTCGGGATCGTCACCGCCATTAAGGATGTCGTTACCGACACCCCCGAACAACTGGTCAGCGCCGCCCAGACCATTGAGCGTGTCATTACCGCCCAGGCCCGAGATCACATCGTTGCCCGCACCACCGGTCAGGGTGTTGGCAGCGTTGGTGCCAACCAGCGTCACGCCCGGCGGCACCACCACGGCTGCAGTTGCCGCCGAAGTCAGCGACTCCAGCGTGCCGAAGCCGTCGGTGTAGCGCACGATCACCCGCAGTTGCTGGTTGCCTTGGGCAAAGCCCGGGGTGAAGGTAGCGGCAGTGGCGCCGGCGATGTTGCTGAAGGTGCCGCCCGTGCCCTGCTGCCACTGGAAGCTGAAGGCGCCCAACCCATCCAGGTCGGCTATCCCACCCGTCAGTGCGGTCAGTGTCTGGCCCCGGTCTGGCGTGGTGTCGCTGATCACCACAGTACCGGTCGGCGCGTCGTTGACGTTGGCGACCGGGTCGAGGATGTCGGAGGCGACGCTTTCCTGCACGCCGAAGTCATCCACGTAGCTGACCACTACACGCATGTTCTGCCCCACTTGTGCCTGGGTCAGGACAAAGGTGCTGCTGATGGCCCCCGCAATGTTGACCCAACCAAGCCCCCGGTTGGACTGCCACTGGAAGGTGAACTGCGGGTTGCTCAGGCCGTCGGCATCGACGATGCTCGCCGTGCTGGCCGTCAGCGTCTGGTTCTGCACCAGCAGCCCGGTCACGGTCGGCCCTGCACTTGGCGCGCTGTTCGGCGACGAGTCAACGATTTCCAGCGTGCCTTTGGCGTCCTGGTACACAGCACGTACGCGGATGCTCAGGCCGGCCACATCGTCCGTGACCCGGTAAGTAGTACCGATGGCTCGTGAAACCTCGCCTGCGGCTACAAAGGTGATGTCTTCATAAACCCCTGAACCTGGCAGGTTCTCGACCTGCCAGTAATACGCTACAGGGCCTTTGACTGCGCCGTTCGGGTTGGCCGCGCTGGCATTGTCTGCATCATGCACGGCCAGAGGGGTTACCCGCAGCAACTGGCCGCTGATGGGTGTGTCGTCACGCACGCCGGTGGCATCGTCAAGTATCACCAGATGCCCCGTAGGGCCGGCGTTAACGGCGGTACCCACGCCCGAGACCTGGGAGCGGTCGGAGAACTGCAGCCGCTCGATACCGGTCAGGTGGTCGACACCATCACGCCCGGCCACCAGGTCGGTCACAATCACCGAGTTGCCATCAACCACCACGCTGTAGTCGGTGGCCACACCCGAGAACACCGCCGTGTCGTAGTTGTCGGTGCCGCTCAGGATCTCCCGCACGATCACCAGCTGGCCCGGGTTGTAGGTGCCATTGAGCATGAACGGCACCATCGGCTCCATGCTGTTGAAGCTGGCGATTTCCGGGCCGGTGCCGTCGTGGTTGGCGCGCACGCTGATGCGCACGTTCAACCACTTGTCACCGTCGAGGATGTCGTCGCCGCCACGGCCTTCAAGCAGGTCGCTACCGCTGCCGCCAAGGATGATGTTGCCGCCATCGTAGAACGTCGCCCCGGCGGCCAGCAGGCTGGACAGGCCGTTGATCAGGTTGATGTTGGTCAGCACGCTGCCGGTGGCGCCGGCAGTGGGCAGGCTGGTGGCATCTTCGTTGTCGCCGCGCAGGAAGTCGCCGTGGGACGAGCCCGACAAGCCTTCCATGATGTCGAAGCGCACCAGCGCCGAAGCGCCCGAACCCGGTACTGGCGGCACATCGAAGAAGCGGTCGCTATAGTCGATGGTCACGCCCTGGGCCAGGTCCTTGAAGGTTGCCCAGTCGTAGCCCGAACCACCGATGTAGCGGTCGCCGAAGCCCAGGCTGCCGACCATGATGTCGTCGCCACCTTCACCGTTGAACTTGTCGTTCTCGTTGCCGCCGATGAACACGTCGTTGCCGATGACCGGGTCGTTGCCGAGCGGGTCGAAGTTGTCGCCAGGTGCACCGTCCGAGGTGCCCTTCTCGATCCAGTCGTCGCCTTCGTTACCCATGTCCTGTTCGTTGGCCTTGCTGCCCAGGATAAAGTCGTTGCCCTGGCCACCAATGGCTTCGGAGGCATCCTCACCGGTGACGATGAAGTCGTTGCCGAAACCGCCGATGATCAGGTTGACGCCATTACCACCGTGCAGCACATCGTTGCCGTCGCCGCCCTGGATGTTGTCGTCGCCGCCCATGTCGCTGATGATGTCGTCGCCGGCACCGCCGCGCAGCTGGTCGTTGCCATCGCCACCTTCGATGCGGTCGTTGCCAGCGTCGCCCCAGACCGTGTCGTCACCCTCGCCGGACACCAGGATATCGTCACCGCTGGTGCCGCCCAGCACGATGTGTTCGCCACCGGCATAGCGGATGTAGTTGGTGTCCGGGCCAGCCGTCAGCGGGCTGTCGCGGAACACCACCTGCTCACCGTTCTCGCCCAGCGGGTCGGCATGGCCGAGGCCGTCGTTGTATTGCTTGCTCTGGTCCAGTTCCAGGTAGAAGCCCGGGTCGGAGAACACCAGGCCCGGCAGGTGGGTGGCCGAGGTGTTGGCCATGATCAGCTTGGCGAACGAGTTGCTTTCCAGCTCGGCGTTCATCGACAGGCCAGAGGTGCGTTCCAGGTAGTAGAAGCGGTCGCCGTCCTGCAGTTTCTCCATCTGGTTTTCGAACACGAAGTTGAAGGTGCTGCCGAGCATGCCGCCGAACGGGGTTTTGGCTTCGGCCAGGCCACCGATCCACAAGTCGATGGCATCGACACCAGTGATGGTGACTGCCTTCAGGTCATCGGCAGTGCCCAGCACGCCATCCTTGCCTGGCAGGGTCACGTTGGCCCAGGCCCCACTGCTGTTGAGGAAGTCCAGGCGATCGGCCGGCGCGCCATCGCCGCCAAACACCAAGGCCATGGCCGCAGCGCGTTTTTCCAGCAGTGTGGTGGCACCGGTAATGCTGCTGTGGGTGCCGTAGGCCGCAATGAAGTTGATCAGCGACTCGGGGTGCTTCAGGTGTTGCACCAGGTCGACCCAGCTGGTGTACGGCTTGAGCTGGGTATCACCGGTTTGCCCGAAGATGTCGCGGCGCACGGCGTTCAGCGAAGGGATGCCGACATCACGACCACGGGCAATGTTGATGGCCGGCAGGTCCAGTGGCAGACCGAGCAGGTTGTTACGCAGCGCCTCGGTGACGAACTCGTCGATTTCGTTGCCGCCCTGGCGGGTGACGCCACGTACGATGGCACTGGTGGCATCCTCGGGGGTGACGCCACTGGCGGCATAGGCCAGCGGGTTGAGGAACGCTGCAATCAGCCCCAGTTGCTGGTCAGGGTTGGCACTGGCCGGGTCCTTGATGACATTGAAGTCGACGTCGAAGCGGTCGACCGTCTCGGTCAGCATGGAGTGGCCGAAGCGGTAAACGGTGTGGGCGAACTCGGCCACGATCGATGCATCGAGGTCCACGTCGTACACCTGGGTCGGGGCAAAGAACAGGTCGACCCGCGGTTGCACGGTACGGGCGAACTCTTCGAACACCAGGTGCTGGTACTGCATCTCGGTGCCGAACTTGGCCGCCTGGAACAGGCGCTCGCCGTTCCATACCAGGGCATCGATCTCGGCCGGGGTAACCGGCAAAGCGGTGACCGGGTTGAGCAGCCACTCGTTGAGGAAGGCCAGGTCGTGCGAGTCGAGCACGGTATCCATGGTCTGCGCCACCAGCCGGTTGTGCTCGGAGTGGAAGATCGCATGCACGGCAGTCA
This sequence comes from Pseudomonas sp. NPDC008258, assembly GCF_042956345.1. Taxonomy (NCBI): domain Bacteria; kingdom Pseudomonadati; phylum Pseudomonadota; class Gammaproteobacteria; order Pseudomonadales; family Pseudomonadaceae; genus Pseudomonas; species Pseudomonas sp. NPDC008258. Next base: position 41,165 of record NZ_JBIBGE010000017.1, on the reverse strand, counting down.
GCCCGATGTTCTCGTTGACCCGACCGTCGCCAGCGACGTAGTGCGCGTCCAGCAGTTCGTTGTCGTAGGCCAGGTTGGCACCGGTCTGCGGGTTGACCGGCACCGCATTGCCGGCCACGTTGTCGGCATCCGGCGCCAGTACGCCACCGCTGAACACCGGCACTGCATTGTGGGCAATGTCAGCGAGGAACTGGTGCCCCGTGCGCACAGCGTTGGTCAGGTCGAGCGGCGCCAGCGGGTTGCCTTCGACCTGCTGGTCATCGGCCGTACCGGCAATGCCGTCCAGGCCCTTCATCACCACCATCGGGTAGCCGTTCGGCCCCTTGATGAAGTTGCCGTAGGCGTCGGTTGCCAGCAGCGGCACGTTGTCGACGTCGGCATCGGTCAGGTTGATGCCGAGCAGGTCGCGGGCCTGGGCCTTGAGCACCTTCCAGGTCGCCATACCGCCGATTTCAGTGTCGTCGGCCGTGCCGAACTTGCCATCGACGCCCAGGTCACGGTTGGTGAGCAGCCGGCCAGTGGCCACGGGGCCGTCGTCGGTCATCATGTAGGCACGCAGGAACACCTGGTGCGAGGGGTGCGAGCTGTAGGTCTGGTTCTGGTCCACGAACGGCGTGGTGGTGTTGGTGTGCTCGTGGATGTCGTCGGCGTTGCCGAGGATGCCATCCGGCCCTGGCAGGTTGGTGGCACGGGTCACCACCATGAAGTTGGTGAAGCCACCTTCCACGTAGAGCGGGTCATCGGGTTGCAGCGGAATGTAGATGGTGCCCGAACCACCCTTGGTGACCAGGTCCAGGCCATGGTCGAAGAACTGCCCGAAGAAGGTCATCCAGGCGTTGAACGGCGCGGACAGGCCGGCATCGGCAGCCGTGTTTTCGAACAGGTACACATCGTGGTCGTCGGTAGTGCCGAACTGGCCGTCCATGCCAGGGCTGGCGACGATGCGCACGCCGTCCTTGAGCACGTCATCGTTGCCAGGCGTGCCGAAGTTGAGCACACCGTCCGCGCCCGGGTCATAGGCGGTGGCGTAGGCCGCCGGGTTGTTGGAGGTCTGGTCGACGATCAGGTTGCTGATGGTGCGCGGCTGCGAGTCGAACACCGGACCGCTGGTTTGCTGGTACGACGAGCCGGGGATGGCCGGCGAGCCTGGGCCGAAGAAGCCGGCCGGGGCACCCTCTGCCGGGTTGAACACCGGGTCGGTCAAACGCGGGAAGACGTTGTCGGCAGCACCGAACTGGGTGTTGTTGTGGCCGTTGAGGTTCATCAGGTTGTTGTTCGAGCCATCCACCGCCCGCAGGCCCAGCGCCGAACGGATGTTGGGGATCAGCGAGAGGATGTCCTGCCCGGCGGCATCGGCCTCGGCGATCTTGATCTGGGCCAGGATGAAGTTGAGGTCAGAGCGCACCATGTGCAGCCCTTCACCCCCAGCGGTGGCATCCACGACCGGGGTGGCCGGCGTCGGCACCACGGGGGCGCCCGGCTCCACAACCGCGGTTGGCGCGGAGTAAAGGATTTCGGTGGTGCCATGGGCGTCCTGGTAGATGGCCTTGACCCGCAGGCTCAGCCCGGCAAGGTCTGGCGACACCTTGAACGAGGTGCCATCGGCGCTCTGGAACGCCAGGTCACCGGCCGGTAGCAGGATGATGTCCTGGAACACGCCGCTGCCCGGATCGGCCTCGAACTGCCAGTAGTACGATACCGAACGGTCGGCGAGCGAGCCTGTCGGGTTGGTGGCACTGATGTTGTCGGCGTCGAGCACACCTGCCACGCTCACCGTCAGCATGTCGCCCACGGTGATCGCCCCGCCGTTGCCATCGAGCAGTGTCGGGCTGCCGGTGGGCTGCGCGTTTACACCGGTCACCAGCACACGCTGGCTGTCGGCGAACTGCAAGCGTTCGATGTGCAGCAGGGTATCGACGCCGTCGCGGCCAGCCACGGTATCGGTCACGGTCCACACATCATCAGCCACATCGGCAGTGCCCTTGGTGTTCTGGGTCACCACGTACTCGCTCTGCACCCCCGAATACACGGCCGTGTCGAAGGCCGCCCCGCCAGTCGAGGTGCCGGGCAGAATCTCCCGCACGGCTTTGAGCTGGCCTGGGTTGTAGGTGCGGTCGAGCATGAACGGGATCATGTCGACCATGCTGTCGAAGCTGGCGATCTCGGGCCCGGTGTGGTTGACGTCGCCCGGGGCATACACCGCAATGCGCACGTTCAGCCATTTGTCGCCGTCGATCAGGTCATCGCCGCCACGGCCTTCGATCAGGTCGCTGCCGTTGCCACCCAGCATGATGTTGCCGGTGGCAAAGCCCGTGGTCGGCAACCCGGCATCGGCCAGGAACTGCTGCAACCCGCGGATCAACGCCACGTTGGTCAGCGCGCTGCCGGTGGCGCCGCCATGGTTGAGGATGGTTACGGCATCGACGCCATCGCCCTTGAGCACATCGGCGTAGTTCGAGCCGGACACCCCTTCCACCTCGGCAAAGCGGTCGAGGATGCTGGCCGGCGAGGCGCCGACCGGGTTGAACACGCCAGCGTTCTGGTTTGGCGCATTCCCATGAGGCTGCGCCAGTGCAGCCAGGCTCAGGTCAACGGTGACGCCGACCTTGTCGTTCTTGTTGGTGATCCAGTCGAAGCCGGACATGCCGTCCATCTTGTCCTGGGCATCGCTGCCGACAAAGATGTCATCGCCGCCCTCGCCGATCATTTCGTCAAATCCGCCGCCACCCACGAAGATGTCGTTGCCGACCACCTCGTCACCCAGCAGCGGGGCAAAGTTGTCGCCAGGCGCACCGTCCTGGGTGCCCTTCTCGATCCAGTCGTCACCCTCGTTACCGGTTGGTGGCAGGTTGGTCTTGGCGCCGAGGATGAAGTCGTCGCCCTGGCCGCCAAAGGTAGTGCTGATGTCTTCGGTGGTGATGATGAAGTCCTGGCCGTCGCCGCCCAGGATCAGGTTACCGGCAACCCCCATGCTGCCAGCGACGATCACGTCGTTACCGGCGTTACCCTCCAGGCGGTTGTCGCCGAACGAGTCGGTGATGATGTCGTCGCCTGCGCCGCCCAGCACCGCATCGTTGCCGGCACCGCCTTCGAGCACGTCGTCGCCGGCATCGCCATAGAGAGTATCGTCGCCTTCACCAGAGATGATGATGTCGTTGCCAGCCGTGCCGCCCAGCACCACGTGGTCTTCACCGGTGTAATGCAGGTAGTTGCTGTCAGGCCCGACGGTATCGGGGTTGTCGCGAATCACCAGCGGTACGATTTCAACGCCGTTGATCTCGATGCCACCCGTGGGGTCGGCCTTGCCGTCGGCACCCAGCCCGGTGAACTGGTTGGCCTGGTTCACTTCAAGGGTAAAGGTGGGCGTGAGGAACACGGTGTTGGACAGGTGGGTGACATCGGAGTTGGCCATGATCAGCTTGGCAAAGGAGTTGTTCTCCAGTTCCGTACCGAAGTTCATGCCCGCGGTGCGCGACAAGTAGTAGAAACGGTCGCCGTTCTGCAGCGATTCCAGTTGGGTCTCGAAGACGAAGTTGAAGCTGGAACCCAGCATGCCGCCAAAGGGCATTTTCTTCTCGGCCAGGCCGCCGACCCAGAAGTCGATGGCATCGACCCCGGTCACGGTGACCCCGGTGATGTCATCGGCCGTGCCGGCAATGCCGTCCTTGCCGACCAGCGTCACGTTGGCATAGGCGCCGGTGCCGTTGAGGAAGTCCAGGCGGTCGAGTGGTGAGCCGCTACCGCCCAGCACCAACGCTACTGCGGCGGCGCGTTTGCCCGCTTCGGTAGTGGCGCTGGTGATGGTGGAGTGAGTGCCGTAGGCGGCGATGAAGTTGATCAGCGACGCCGGGTGCTTGAGGTGGTCGGCAAAGTCGGCCCAGCTGATGTAGGGCTTGAGCTGGCTGTCGCCCGTTGCGGCATAGAACTCGCGGCGCGCCTCGTTCAGGCTGGGGATACCGGTATCACGGCCGCGGGCGATGTTCAGCGCGGGCAGGTCCAGCGGCAGGCCAAGCAGGTTGTTGCGCAGCGCCTCGGTGACGAACTCGTCGATCTCGTTACCCACCTGGCGAGTTACGCCGCGGATGATCGCACCAGCCGCTTCGTCGGCAGTGGCGCCGCTGCCAGCGAACGCCAGCGGGTTGAGGAAGGCGGCAATCAGGCCCAGTTGCTGGTCAGGGTTGTCGGGGTCGGCAGACACCGGGTTGAAGGACGGGTCGAAGCGGTCGACGGTTTCGGTCAGCATCGAGTGGCCGAAGCGGTACACCACATGGGCGAACTCGGCGAGGATCGCCGGGTTGATCGATGTGTCGTAGCCGTTAGGGGCAAGGAACTCGTCGATCTGCGGCTGGATGGTGCGGGCAAACTCTTCGAACACCAGGTGCTGGTACTGCATTTCGGTGCCGAACTTGGCGGCCTGGAACAGCCGCTCGCCATCCCATACCAGCGCGGCAATGCCGGCAGGCGTGGTGGGGATGGCGGCGACGTCGTTGACCAGCCACTCGTTGAGGAACGCCAGGTCGCCTGCCGCCAACAGGGTGTCCTTGGTCTGTTGCACCAGGCGGTTGTGTTCGGAGTGGAACACATGGTGCACGGCAGTAAGGCCGATGTTCTCGTTCACCCGGCCGTCACCGGCTATGTAGTGGGCGTCGAGCAGTTCGTTGTCGTAGGTCAGGTTGTTGCCGCCCTGGCCCACAGGCTGCGCGTTGCCAACCAGGCTGTCCGCGTCTGCCTGCAGCACGCCGCCCACCACTACCGGCTCGGCGTTGTGGGCAATGTCGTCGAGGAAGGCGTGCCCGGTGCGCACCGCGTTGGCCAGGCTGATGGGCGCGGCACGGTTGCCTTCGACCAGCGTAGTGACGTCGTCGGCGGTGCCGGCAATGCCGTCGGCGCCATTGTTCACACGCATGACCACCTGCGGCATGCCGTTGGGCCCGCGCAGGAAGTTGCCATAAGCGTCGGTAGCCAGTAACGGCACACTGTGCACGTCGGCGTCGGTCAGGTTGATGCCCAGCAGGTCACGGGCCTGGGCCTTGACCACTGCCCAGGTGGCCATGCCGCCGTTTGCGCTGTTGCCATCGTCGGCGGTGCCGAACTTGCCATCGGCGCCCAGGTCGCGGTTGGTGATCAGCCGCCCGGTCGCCACCGGGTCACCTGCGGCGTCGACCGTGTATTCGCGCAGGAACACCTGGTGCGAGGGGTGCGAGCTGTAGGTCTGGCTCTGGTCCACGAACGGTGAAGTAGTGTTGGGCTGGCCATCGTCGGCGGTACCTACCACGCCGTCAGCACCGGCCGTGCGCACGGCACGTGACAGCACCATGAAGTTGGTCGGGCTGTTGGCGTTGTACAGCGGGTCGTCCGGGCGCAGCGGGATGAACACGATGTCGGTGCTGCTCTTGGTGACCAGGTCCAGGCCGTGGTCGAAGAACTGGCCGAAGAAGGTCATCCAGGCGTTGAAGCCGGCAGTCAGCCCGGCGTCTGCCGACACGTTGGGAATGAAGAACACCGGCTTGTCGTCAGCGGTGCCGAACACGCCATCGATACCGGGGCTCATCACCGGGGCCGCACCGCCGTTGGCCTCGACCGCGGCCGGGTTGTTGGCTGTCTGGTCGACGATCAGGTTGCTGATGGTGCGCGGTTGCGAATCGACGACCGTGCCGGTACCGACATAGTTGGCGCGGTAGGAAGCATCGAGCAGGCGCAGGAACGAATTGTCGGCAGCGCCGAACTCGCTCTGCCCGGCCACCAGGTTGTTGTAGCTGCCGTCCACGGTGCGCAGGCCGAATGGCACCTGGCTGTTGGGCAGCAGGTCGATCAGGCTGGCGCCATCGGCGTGCGCTTCAGCGATGAATATTTGCTTGAGGATGAATTCCAGGTCCGACTTGCTGAAATTGGCCATTGCAGTTGCCCTCGATCTTTCGGGAGAAATCACAGGGCAACAGGGTCCTTCCCGCGCCCAGTCAGTGTTGACGTGCGCAGTTTCTGATTAAGGGGTTCTGGGGACAGCTGGGCGGGTTTGTGCTGACGCCACTGGCCTCATCGCCGACGAGCCGACTCCCTCCTCAACGGCGAGAGCCTTGTTAACTGTGCGATACAGCGGTGTAACGCACATGTATCGACCCCGTCTCACACAGGGCCCGAATACATCAGACTAAAGTCGTAGGCGAAAAGCTTGTCAATATCCCGTCAAAAAAAACATCTGCCGATGATAATGCGATGCAACTATCTGTTTTTCTGCGACTTATGAAAAGTTCAAAGAATTTATAGAGCAAAAAGATATTACAAGGTGTTTCGGTACGCCCTACGCTGCTGCTTACGACAAGAGCGCAGCGGTCCCCCCGTTTGCGAGCCATCCAGAAGCCAGAATTACCGTTGTACGGGGCGTCGCAAGGGCTCCCCGTTTTGTGAAAAGGGAGGCCTTCGATGCAAAAGCCGCTATGTACCCGTTCAGAACTGGCCGACACACTGTTTCGCCTGCGCCGCAGCTTCTATGCCTTGGCCGCCTTCAGCGGCGTGATAAACGTCATGATGTTGACGCCAGCTGTTTACATGCTGCAGGTATATGACCGCGCCCTGGTCAGCCGCAACGTCACCACTCTGAGCATGCTCACCCTGCTGGTCGTCGGATTGTTCCTGCTGATGTCGGCGCTGGAGATGACCCGTACCCGGGTGCTGATCCGGGTAGGCAATTGCCTGGACATGGCGCTAAACCGACGCATTTTCAGCGCTGCCTTCGAGCGCAACCTGAGCCGTGCTGGCGGCAACCCGGCCCAGGCCCTGCAGGACCTGGCGCAGGTGCGCCAGTTTCTGACCGGCAACGGCCTGTTCGCCTTCTTCGATGCCCCGTGGACGCCGATCTATCTGGTGGTCTGCTACCTGATCCACCCTTGGCTCGGGCTGGTCACGATGATCGGCTCGATGATCCTGGTGGGCCTGGCCTACCTCACCGAAAAGGCCACGCAAAAGCCATTGGCCGAAGCCAACCAGGCGTCCCTGTCGTCGGCCAGCTACGCCAACAACAACCTGCGCAACGCCGAAGTGATCGAGGCCATGGGCATGCTGCCGTCAATCGGCAAGCGCTGGTACCGGGGCCATTTGCGCATCCTGCAGATGCAGACCCTGGCCTCCGACCGCGCGGCGCTTATCAGTAGCACCGGGCGCTTCGTGCGTATCACCTTGCAGTCGCTGATTCTTGGGACCGGCGCGCTGCTGGCCATCGAAGGCAAGATCACCCCCGGCATGATGATCGCCTGCTCGATCCTGACTGGCCGCGCCCTCGGCCCGGTGGAACAGGTGATCGCCTCGTGGAAGCAACTGCTGGGCTGCCGCCTGGCCTGGGGCCGGCTCAACGAGCTGCTGCAGGACTACCCGCAACGGCCACCGAGCATGTCGCTGCAACGGCCAATGGGCATGCTGGCCGTGGAAAACGTGATCGCCGGCGCCCCCGGCACCAACGCCAGCATCGTGCGCGGAGTGAGCTTCAGCCTGGTGCCGGGTGAGAGCCTGGGCATCATCGGCCCTTCGGCTTCTGGCAAGTCCACCCTTGCCCGCCTGCTGGTGGGGGTGTGGCCAGCCCAGGCGGGCAAGGTGCGCCTGGACGGGGCCGACATCTTCACCTGGAACAAGGCCGAACTGGGCCCTTGGCTGGGCTACCTGCCGCAGGATGTGGAACTGTTCGAGGGCACCATCGCCGAAAACATCGCGCGTTTCGCCGAAGTGGACAGCGACGCAGTGATTCGCGCCGCCCGCAGCAGTGGCGTACACGACATGATCCTGCACTTCCCGCAGGGCTACGACACCCGCCTGGCGGCCGATGGCACCCCGCTGTCCGGCGGCCAGAAGCAGCGCATCGCCCTGGCCCGCGCACTGTATGGCGAACCCAACCTGGTGGTGCTGGACGAGCCCAACGCCAACCTTGATGACATCGGCGAGAAGGCCTTGGTCGATGCACTGGCCGAGCTGAAGGCGCGCGGTGCAACGGTGATCCTGATTTCCCACCGGCCCAACGTGCTGTGTGCAGTCGACAAGATACTGATGTTGCGCGAAGGCGCTGTGTACATGCTCGGCAGCCGCGACGAAGTGTTCGCGGCCCTGCGCAAGGCCAGCGTGATTCCAGCGGCCAATACGGCCCCGCTGGCTTCGGTCAAAGTACGGGAGTAGCCGATCATGCAGCTGACTCAACACTCCGAATTGATTCCCGCCGAAGCCAAAGACCTGATCGACCTTGACGCAGGCCGGCCGGCTCGCTGGGGCGTATGGATGGTGATCGCCGGTTTTGGCGGCTTCCTGCTGTGGTCATGCCTGGCGCCACTGGACGCAGGCGTGGTGGCCACCGGCACGGTCAAGGTCACCAGCAACCGCAAGGCGGTGCAGCACCTGACCGGCGGCACGGTCGAGGCGATCCTGGTGCGCGAAGGCGATATGGTTAAAAAAGGCCAGGAGGTGGTGCGCCTTGACGCGTTGCGCGCCGTGGCCGAGCAAGGCGCGCTCAGTGCCCAGTACATCGTCAGCAAGACCGTGGAAAACCGCCTGGAAGCCGAACGTGACGGCCGCGACACGGTCACCTTCGACCCTGCGCTGCTCCAGCACTACGCCAATGACCCACGGCTGCTGGCGGCCATGGACCTGCAACAGCGCCTGCTCGATACCCGCCGTGCCGGCCTTGCGGGTGAACTGAGCATCCTTGAGGAAAACCTCACCGCCTCGGCGGTACAGCTCAAGGGCCTGCAGCAGGTATACGGCGCCCGCGCCTCGCAGATCGGCTTCCTCAACCAGGAACTGCAAGGCACCCGGGTACTGGCCGCCGAGGGCTATGTGCCGCGCAACCGCCTGCTGGAACTGGAGCGCAGCAATGCCGACCTGTCTGCCGGCCAGGCAGAAAACCTCAACAACATTGCCCGGGCACGTAGCCAGGCCACCGAGATCAAGCTGCGCATATTGCAGCGCCAGCATGATTACCTGAAGGAAGTGGAATCGCAATTGACCGACACCGCCAAGGAAAACACCACCTTGGCCGACCGCTTGCGCGCACTGGACTACGAAGTGACCCACACGGTGATCCGCGCACCGATCGACGGCATGGTTCAGGGCCTGAGCATTGCCACGGTCGGCGGCATCATCCAGCCAGGTGCCAAGATCATGGAGGTGGTACCGCTCGACCAGCCACTGCAGGTAGACGCAATGATCCCGGTGCAGGCCATCGACAAGATGATGCCTGGCCTGGACGTGGACATCGCCTTCCCCGCCTTCAACCACGCGCAAACGCCGAACATTCCGGGGCGGGTGAAGACCATTTCCGCCGACCGCCTGCTCGACGAGGAAAGCAAGCAGCCGTTCTACCTGGCCCAGGTTGACGTGACGCCAGCCGGCATGAGCCTGCTGGGCAGCAACCACATCCGCCCCGGCATGCCCGCCACCGTTACCATCAAGACCGGCGAGCGCAACCTGCTCAGCTACCTGCTCAAACCCATGCTCGAACGCGTCGACGCCGCGTTCAAGGAGCAATGACATGAAACGCCCGTGCCTGATGTTGTGCCTGCTGGGGGTTGCCGTACAGGCCAGTGCCATGGACCTGAAGCAAGCCTGGGATTTGTTGCAGTACCAGGGCCCGATCTATCAAGCCGCCGTGCATGAGAAACAAGCCGGCAGCGAGAACCGCGCCATCGGCGAGGCCGGCCTGCTGCCGCAGATCAATGCCTCGGCCTATTTCAACAGGGTCAATGGCAGCCAGCGCCAGAGTGGCCAGGATCGAGACCTGGACTACGACTCCAAAGGGGCCAATGTGCGCCTGCGCCAACCGCTGTTCAACAAGCAGAAGATGGCCGAATACCGCCAGGGCCAGCAACGGGCCGACTACAGCGTGGCGGTGTTCGATGCCAAGAGCCAGGACGCAGCCGTGCGCCTGGCAGACGCCTACTTCGACGTGCTGCTTGCCAGCGAAACCATCACCCTGGCCAAGGCCAAGCTTAACGCCTTCGACGAGCAACTGGCGTCGGCGAAGCGGCGCAAGGAGCTGGGCGCCGGTACCATCACCGACGTCGACGAGTCGGTAGCCCGTCGTGACCTGGCCGAAGCAGACCTGATCGAGGCTCAGGACAACCTGATCAACGCCCGCCGCAAGCTGGAAGAATACATCGGTGAAACCCCTGACTCGCTGATCACCTTGCAACCGGGCTTCAGCACACCGCCCCTGATGCCGGGCAACTTGCAGGACTGGCTGGTGAAAGCCCAGGCGGACAGCCCGCTGATTCATGCGCGCCGGCACAACTACGAGCTGGCCGAAGAAGAAGTGAAACGCGCCCGCGCCGGGCACTACCCTACCCTGGACTTCGTGGCGGGCTATACCGCCGGCAGCAGCCAGTCGATTTCCGAGATTGACCAGCGCAACCACTACAGCTCGATCGGGCTGGAGCTGAACATTCCGCTGTACAGCGGTGGCAGCACCAGTGCCCTCACCCGCCAGGCCAGCGCCAACAGCTCCAAGGCCCTGGACGAACTGGACGCCACGCGCCAGGAGGTGATTTCCGACACCACCCGCGAGTACCGCGGCGTGCAGAGTGGCGCCTTGCGCGTTCATGCACTGGAAAAGGCCGTGGCCTCCAACGAGCGCTCGCTGCTCTCGACCCGCAAGGGCTTCAAGGAGGGCGGTACCAGCACCAACTCGGATGTACTCAATGCCGAAGAGCTGCTGTATGACGCCCGCCACGACCTGTTCGAGGCCAAGCTCAACTACCTGATGTCGCGGCTGCGCCTGGCCTCGTCGGTGGGCAGCCTGGGGGATGATGATATCGAACAGATCAATGATTACCTCGGGCCTGAGCTATTGGTGACCAATTGAGGGGATCTGAAGGTTGACGCGATTCTTGTGGGGGATTGCTCAGCCCATTGGGCTGCGCTGTGGGAGCGGGCGTGCCCGCGAAGAATCCAACGCGGTGCATGGCACCGGCTGCGCCGGTGTTCGCGGCGGTTCGACGCCTCGACACGCCCGCTCCCACAGGGTCCCTGCTAAATCAGTAAGTGATGTGCGGCTCTATGAGCAACGTTGACGTTGAAGCCTATGCATAGCTGCGACGCAATTCTTCGCGCTATGATCGGACACCCTGCCGTGGACGCCCTGCCCCATGCCCGTAGACCTTCAAGCGCTGTACCCCAGGTTGATCCACCTGATGCTGGACACCGTGTTCGTGGTCGACAGGGATAACCAGATCGCCTTTGTCAGCGATGCCTGCGAGGCGCTGCTGGGTTACAAGCCCGCTGAATTGGTCGGCACACTGATCACCGACTACATGCACCCTGACGACCTGGCGGCCACGCGCGCGTCAATTGTGCGGGTGATGAACGGCCAGCACCATTACGATTTCCGTAACCGCTATGTGCGCAAGGATGGCGGTATCGTGCACATCCTGTGGGCAGCCAGCTGGTCCGAAGAGGCTCAAGCGCGTATCGGTGTGGCGCGGGATGTGACCGCCTTGCGCCAGGCCGAGGATGAACTGCGCTTTCTGGCCCATCATGACCCGCTGACCCGGCTGGCCAACCGCGCCATGTTCAATGAACGGCTGGCCACTGCCCTTGCCGCCGCTCGGCGGCACGATCGCACGCTGGCGTTGCTGTTTCTGGATATCAACGACTTCAAGCAAATCAACGATGTGCACGGGCATGCTGTGGGTGACCGGGTGCTGTGCACGCTGGCGCGGCGCCTCGAAGGCTGCGTAAGCGCCACCGACACGGTGGCGCGCATGGGCGGTGACGAGTTCACCGTGCTGCTGACCGATTGCCCGTCGCCAGAGGCCATTAGCGAACACGTGGCGAACATCCTGGCAGCCATGGCCGAACCGCTCGGCGCCGAATTGCCAGGCATGGACGCGCCATCCTGCAGCATTGGCGTGGCCCGCTTCCCTGAGGACGGCCACGATGCCGACATGCTGCTGCGTCATGCCGATGGGGATATGTACCGGGTCAAACGAAAACGCACTGCGACCGGGTAGGCATACCCCCCTTGCCCACTGCGCGGGCCCTTTTCAACATCAAGGTAGCGTTTCAACACAACGCAAGTTCAACCACCGGGACACCACCATGTCTGACCTTGAAAGCACCCTGCTCGACAGCTGGCAGCACAACGCCCAAGCCTGGATTGACGCCGTGCGCAGCGGCAGCATCGAGAGCCGTCGCCAGGTCACCGACCAGGCCATCCTGCTTGCCATCCTTGGCCGCCAGCCCGGGCGGGTACTGGACCTGGGCTGTGGCGAGGGCTGGTTGCTGCGTGCGCTGGACGACCGCGGTATCGAAGCTGTGGGCGTTGATGGTGACCGGATGCTGGTAGATGCCGCGCGCGCTGCGGGGTCGGCCGAGGTGCACCTGGCCAGTTATGCACAGTTGGCCGATGCGCAGGTGTATGTGGGCAAGGGTTATGACCTGGTCTGCGCCAACTTCGCGCTGTTGCATCAGGACATTATTCCGCTGTTGGCGGCGATGAATGATCTGCTGGTGCCGGGTGGCGCACTGGTGATCCAGACACTGCACCCATGGAGCGTGGCCGACGGGGATTATCAGGATGGCTGGCGGCAGGAATCATTTGCCGGGTTTGACGGAGACTGGCAGCCAATGCCCTGGTATTTCCGCACCTTGGCCAGCTGGCTGAATGCGCTGGACATGGCCGGGTGGCGGCTGGTCGGTTTGCAGGAGCCGCAGCACCCGCAAAGTGCGGTGCCGCAGTCATTATTGATGGTGGCTGAGCAGCCCTGAACAGCTGCAGCTCTACCGGCCTCATCGCCGGCAAGCCAGCTCCCACAGGTACTGCATTGGCCTATCAGGCTGCGGTGATCCTGTGGGAGCTGGCTTGCCGGCGATGAGGCCTACAGGCAACTACAGCACCGGCTTGCGCGCTGCGCCGCTGCGGGCCTTGGCCATGGCCGCCAGGCGCACGGCCACGTTGGCCGCACCATAACCCGCATAGCCACCCTTGCGCTGGATGATCTCGAAGAAGAAGCGCTCCTCGAACGGTTCGGTGTACACGTGGAACAGCTCGCCACCTTGCGCATCGCGGTCGTACAACACGTTGTAATACGCCAGCTCGCTGAGGAACTCGTCGTCGAAATCGAAGCGCGCTGCCAGGTCGTCATAGTAGTTGAGCGGGATTTCCAGCAGCGGCACCCCAGCCAGCTTCGCCCGTGCTACTTCACGGAAGATGTCGTCACAATCGAAGGCGATATGATGCACCCCCGAACCGCGGTAGCTGGACAAAGCATGGGCGATGGCGGTGTTGCGGTTTTCCGAAATGTTCAACGGCAGGCGCAAGGTGCCGCACTGGCTACGCAGGGCGCGGCTCTTGACCAGGCCATACGGGTCGGGCAGCACCACTTCGTCATCGGCGGCGAAGTCGAACAGGCTCTTGTAGAACAGCACCCAGCTGTCCAGCGACTCGGCCGGCAAGGCCAGGGCCATGTGGTCGATGCGGCGCAGGCCGCCGGTGGCGGTAGCGTTCTTGTCCAGGCTGAAATCGGTGTCGTACAAGGTCTGGCCGGCAGTGCCCTGCTCTACCAGGTACAGCAGGCTGCCATCCGGGGCACGTACCGCCGGTACTTCACATTCGTTGGGGCCGACCAGGCCGCGGAACGGCTGGCCTCGGTAGGCCGTTGCACGCTTCAGGGCGGCCTGCTGGTCCTTGACCCGCAGCGCAGTGGCGCACAGCGACGGGCCGTGGGCCTCGAAGAAGTTGTGGCCGAAAGAATACGGTTCGGCGTTCAGCACAATGTTGATATCGCCCTGGCGCAGCAGCTGTACGTCTTTGCTGCGGTGCTTGCCGGCTTCGGCAAAGCCCAGGCGCTTCAGCCAGCTGCCCAGGCGCGCGCCGACGGCTTCGTCGACCGCAAACTCAAGAAACTCCACGCCGCCATAGGTGCTGGCCGCAGGTGGCGTGAACAGTACGCCGGGCTCGATCGGCGTGTTCTCCTGCTCCAGGCGCAGGCGGGTCTGCTCTTCGAGGTACAGCAGCGAACGCAGGCCATCGGCGGCATTCTGCCGAGGTGGCGCGGCGCGGAAACCATCGTTGAAAATTTCCAGCGACAGCGGCCCCCGGTAGCCAGTGGCCAGGATTGGCGCCAGGAAGCCGGCCATGTCCATTTCGCCCTGCCCCGGGAAGCAACGGAAGTGCCGGCTCCACTCCAGCACGTCCATGGCCAGGATCGGCGCGTCGGCCATCTGCACGAAGAAGATCTTGTCGCCGGGAATGTCGCGGATCGCGCTTGGGTCACCTTTGAGCGACAAGGTATGGAAGCTGTCGAGAATCACCCCGAGCGCCGGGTGGTCAGCCTGGCGCACCAGGTTCCAGACTTGCTGGTAGGTGTTGACGTGGCGGCCCCAGGCCAGGGCTTCGTAGCCAATGCGCAGGCCACGCTTGCCGGCATGTTCGCCCAGCAGGCGCAAGTCGTCGACCAGCAACTGTTCATCGCCCAGGGCATCAGCCTGCACGTTGCTGCACACCAGCACCAGGTCGGTGCCCAGTTCCTGCATCAGGTCGAACTTGCGCTCGGCGCGGTCGAGGTTTTTCTGCAGGCGGTCGCGGCGGCAGCCTTCAAAGTCGCGAAACGGCTGGAACAGGGTGATGGCAATCCCCAGGTCGGCGCACATCTGGCGCACCTGGCGCGGGCTGCCGGCGTAATAAAGCAGGTCGTTTTCGAAGATCTCGACGCCGTCGAAACCGGCGGCGGCGATGGCTTCGAGCTTTTCCGGCAGGGTGCCGCTCAAGGACACGGTGGCGATCGAACGCTGCATGGCGGGAGTTCCTTGTTGTTAGAAAAATACGGTGCCAGTCAGGTAAAAACCACTGTCACAGTTTATGGCACGATCGATTATTCGCAGGTACAGTCGTCGCTTCAATATCTTTGTACGGAATGGTTAGTTTTGCGTTCGATTATCGCACAAAACCCAATTTAGCGAATTGCTAGACCGCTGCCCCAGGGTCAACATGAGACCCAGACGCAGGCACACCGACCTCTGCCTCCTGCCTTGGCATAACCCCTGGCGGAACCTGCGCAAACAACAATAACAACGGAGACAACAATGGCTCACTCCAGCTCGCAAGCCAAAAAAGCGACCGCCAGTGGATGGATAGGCTCGGCACTCGAGTACTACGACTTCTTCATCTACGCCCAGGCCGCTGCGCTGATTTTCCCGCAGATCTTCTTCCCCAATACCGATCCGAAAATGGCCATTATTGCCTCGCTGGCCACCTACGGTGTGGGCTACCTGGCGCGTCCGGTTGGCGCCTTCGTGCTGGGCCACTGGGGTGACACCCGCGGGCGCAAGAACGTCCTGCTGCTGTGCATGTTCCTGATGGGCCTGTCGACCATGGCCGTCGGCCTGCTGCCCACCTACCACGACATCGGTTACCTCGCCCCGGCCTTGCTGGTGGTGTTGCGCCTGATCCAGGGCTTTGCCGTGGCCGGGGAAATCTCGGGTGCCAGCTCAATGATCATGGAGCACGCACCTTTCGGTCGCAGAGGCTATTACGCCAGCTTTACCCTGCAAGGCGTGCAGGCCGGTCAGGTGCTGGCGGCGGCCGTGTTCCTGCCACTGGCTTACTTCATGCCTAGCGAAGCCTTCACCGAATGGGGCTGGCGCATTCCGTTCCTGATGAGCGCCATCGTGCTGATTGCCGGCTTCATCATTCGTAAGGAAGTGCACGAAACCCCGGCATTCGTGAAGGAAGAGAAGCAGGACAAAGTGGCCAAGTCGCCGATCAGCGAAGCGTTCCGCCACAGCTGGAAACACATGGTACTGGTGATGTTCATGGCCCTGATGAACGTGATCCCGGTGGTGGCCACCATCTTCGGTGCAGCCTATGCGGTGCAGCCGGCCTATGGCATCGGCTTCGACAAGAGCGTGTACCTGTGGATTCCAGTGGTCGGCAACATCGTCGCAGTGCTGGTGATTCCGTTTGTCGGTAACCTGTCGGACAAGATCGGCCGTCGCCCGACCATGATCGCCGGCTGCCTGGGCTCTGGCCTGCTGGCCTTCGTCTACCTGTATGCAATCAGCATCCAGAACGTGCCACTGGCGTTCGCCGCTTCGATCGTCATGTGGGGCATGGTCTACCAAGGCTACAACGCGGTTTTCCCAAGCTTCTACCCAGAGCTGTTCCACACCCGCTACCGCGTTTCGGCCATGGCCATCGCGCAAAACATCGGCACCATGCTGACTGCCATGCTGCCGGCGCTGTTCGCCCTGGTTGCCCCGCCTGGCTCGGACAACATCCCGCTGGTGGTGGGTGGCCTGGCGTTCTTCATCACCTGCGTGTGCGCCCTGGCGGCCTACATCGCCCCGGAAACCCACCGCCTGGCGATGGAAGACCTGGGCAACCCAGAGGCCAAGCCGATGGAGAAAGCCGCGTATGAAGCCAGCCGTAAAGGCAGCTTTCAGGCAGTGAGCCACTGATAGACCGTTGAGGGGCTGCTTTGCAGCCCTTTCGCGCTCCCGCGGCTTGTGCCGCGAGGATGGCAACACGGTGCATGGCCCCCAGCAACTCCCCCCTCCTCCCTCGCAGCGCACGCTCAACGGCGTCAACCGGCTCAGCCCTCAAAAGTTCTACAAGTTGTTGCTGCAGCGAACTTTTTCCTGATTGCCTGTCTATGTGTGAGGCACAGAAAGGTCGCGGAACGCGAGACAACGTTCGCTCCACACCTGCTGGCCAGATGGCTCAATTGTTATCAGAGGTTGGCTTCGCTCATGAAAATACATGTCGCAAGGTTGGTGCTGCTCGGCCTGTTCTCGTTCGCGGCGGTGGGCTCGGCATCGGCAACACAAATGAAAGCACCGGCGGTGGCGGCACCGGCCGTTCAGTCACCCTTGCAGCCTGCCGGCAACCCCTGGTCGAGGGTAGCCAGCGTGGCCGCTGCACAGCCAGCCACGCTGCTGGCGCACGACGACGACCGCTGGCATGACCACAGAAGCGACTGGCGCCGTGAGCAGTGGCGCCGTGAGCAAGCACGGCGGGATTGGGAGCGGCGCAGGGACTGGGAAAAACGCCGGGACTGGGAGCGCCGCCATGAGCGGGCCATGCACCAGCGCCACTACGACGACCACCGCTACTACCGCCGCTGAAGCCAATGTGATTTTGAAAGTAGGCGCGATTTCTGTGGGAGCGGGCGTGCCCTACTGCCAGTCGGTTAAACCTATAAGGCACATTGGGGCTGCTGTGCAGCCCATCGCCGGCAAGCCAGCTCCCACAGGTGCCGCGCAGATCTCAAGTTTTGCGCAGTCCCTGTGGGAGCTGGCTTGCCTGCGATGGGCCGCAAAGCGGCCCCGAATGGCTTAACTGACTGGCATTAGGGCATGCCCGCGAACACCGTCAGCGCCGGTGCCATCCTCCGTGCTGCCTGCTTCGCGGGCACACCCGCTCCCACACCAACCGCGCTGGCGCACCGATTTACGTCGCATCTGCCGGTTGCTGCATATCCGCCGCCTCGGCCTCCATCTTCAAACGGTCAGCCTTGCAGATGTATTTGGGCTTGCGCGGCGCCAGCTTGGCACTGGCCTTCTTGGCATGCGCTTTCAACAGCTGGTTGATCTTCTTACGACGATTCATGTTCCACAGGGCCTGTCAGGTTTTTTTGCTTACGCCATCATACCCTTGCACCCTGTAATTCGCCGCATTGACGTATTTTTCACACCCTTCAGATTAGCGTCACGCCCTTTCCGGTCACGCGCACACCTGCTGGCCGCCAAGGTACGACGAGGCATACGTGTCACACACTTCATCCCCCGCCGCGCACAAGCGCGTGGACTGGGCCGGCCTGGGCTGGCTTTTGCTGTTCTTCTGGTACTTTTCCGGGGTAACCCAGGCGTTGCTGCTGTTCAGTGGTACAACCGGTTTCGCCGGTTTTCGCGATGCGTTCTTCCTCAGCAGCCTGTGGCTGGCGCCCGTGCTGCTGGTGCCGCGCTTCACCCGCGCCACCGCGGCGGTCATCGGCCTGGTGCTGTGGGCCGCATCGCTGGTGGGCTTGAGCTACTTCGGCATCTATCGCCAGGAGTTCTCGCAAAGCGTCATCTTCGTCATGTTCGAGTCCAACACCGCAGAAGCCGGTGAGTATTTCAGCCAGTACTTCAGCGTGTGGCTGGGCCTGGCGTTGCTGCTGTACACGCTGGTGGCGGTGCTGCTGTGGAAGCGTGTGCGCCCGGTCAACCTGCCGCTGCGCAGCCGTCTGCCGGTGGTCGCCTTGTTGCTGGTGGCGAACCTGGTGTACCCGTTCTACAAGCAAATGGTCACCCAGGAGCGCAACTTCGCCGACGCTGCCGAGAAGGTACAGCAACGCATGGAGCCCGCCGTGCCTTGGCAACTGCTGGTCGGCTACCGGCAGTATCGCCAGCAACTGGACAACATGCAGGAACTGCTGGCCCAGAACGCCGCGTTGCCGCCCCTGAAGAACCTGCATGACAGCAGCGGTACGGCGCCCCGCACGTTGGTGCTGGTACTGGGCGAGTCGACCACCCGCGAGCACATGCACCTGTACGGCTACAACCGCGACACCACCCCCAACCTCGACGCGCTGGCTGCCAGCGACAAGGGCCTGACGGTGTTCCGCGACGTGGTATCGCCGCGCCCTTACACCATCGAAGTGATGCAGCAGATCCTCACCTTCGGCGACGAGCAGAACCCGGACCGGTTCCTCACCGACCCGTCGTTGATCAACCTGATGAAACAGGCCGGTTACAAGACCTTCTGGATCACCAACCAGCAGACCATGACCAAGCGCAACACCATGCTCACCACCTTCTCGCAGCAAACGGACGCGCCGGTATACCTGAACAACCAGCGCAACCAGAATGCCAGCCAGTACGATGACGTGGTGCTGGCGCCGTTCGAGAAGGCCCTGCAGGACCCCGCGCCGAACAAGTTCATCATTGTGCACCTGCTAGGCACGCACATGGACTATCGCTTCCGCTACCCCAAAGACTACGCCCACTTCACCGACAACCAGGGCGTGCCGGGCAAACTGACGCCAGACCAGGTAAAAACCTACAACTTCTATGACAACGCGGTGCGCTACAACGACTACGTGGTGTCGAGCCTGATCAAGCGCTACTCGGCCGGCAGCCCCAATGGCTTCCTGGTGTACCTGTCCGACCACGGTGAAGACGTGTACAGCTCCGGTAACCACGACCGGCTGGGGCGCAACGAAGGTGCACCGACCCGACCGATGTACACCATCCCGTTCCTGCTCTGGACCTCACCCAGCTGGCAAGCCGAGCACCCACGCGACTTGCAGGCCATGGCCAACCGCCCGTACAGCAGCTCGCACCTGATACACACCCTCTCCGACCTGGCCGGGTTGAGCTATGACCACTATGAGCCGGCCAAGAGCCTGGTAAGCCCGCAGTTTGTGGCAGCGCCGCGCTGGATTGGTGACCCGTACCGCAAGGATGGCTTGCGCGAGTTCGACCACCTGCCGCTGGACAAGGCCGAGCGGGTGCAGGAGACGGCCAGTAGCGGCCATTGACACGTTTCTTGTAGGCGTTCGCGGGTGTCCGCCACAGCACCTCTAGCGCCTGTTAGATCGCGCGCCGCGCGGGCGGCGCGCGATCTCACAAGCGATACAAATGCCCCGGTGACCCGATCCCAACCCCCGTTGAGGCCAGCCCCGTGCAACCGATAACCCCCGATACCTCCCCCGCAGCAACGGAAGCACAAACCTCCATCCCGCTGCTGCTGGCGGCCCTGATGCTGGTGATGTTCCTCGCGGCCCTCGACCAGACCATCGTCTCGACCGCGCTGCCAACCATCGTCAGCGACCTCGGTGGGCTGCGCTGGCTGCCCTGGGTGGTCACTGCCTACCTGCTGGCCTCCACGGTGGTGGTGCCGCTGTACGGCAAGTTCGGCGACCAGTTCGGCCGCAAGCGCGTGCTGCAAGTCGCAATCGTGCTGTTCCTGTCGGGCTCGGCGCTGTGCGGCGCGGCGCAGACCATGACCCAGCTGATCGCCTTCCGCACCCTGCAAGGGCTGGGTGGCGGTGGCCTGATGGTGGTGGCGATGGCCGCCATCGGCGATGTCGTCCCGCCTGCCGAGCGCGGCCGCTACCAAGGTCTGTTCGGCGGCGTGTTCGGCCTGGCCACCGTGGTGGGGCCACTGATCGGCGGCTTTCGGGTCGAACAGCTTTCGTGGCACTGGATCTTCTACATCAACCTGCCTTTGGGCCTGCTGGCGCTGCTGGTCATCGGCAGCGTGTTCCGCCCACACGTGGCCCTGGTCCGGCACACCGTGGACTACATTGGCGCGTTCTTCCTGACCGTGGCGCTGGCTGCACTGGTGCTCATCACCAGCCTGGGCGGCAGCCTGCTGGCGTGGCAGTCGCTGGACATGCTGTGCCTGTCGCTGTTTGCCCTGATCGGCCTGGTCGGCTTCGCCCTGGAACAACGCCGCGCCGCCGAGCCGATCATGCCGCTGCACCTGTTCAGGCACCGCACCTTCGTACTTGCAGGGCTGATCGGTTTCATCGTCGGGGTGTCGCTGTTCGGCGCCTTGTTCTCGCATACCCTGCTGGGTGGCCTGGGCAGTGACTTCGCCGCCAGTGCCGGAGGCGCTGCAAGCCTTTCGCCTGCCGCCGTGCACGCCCTGCCCGCTAACCTGCAACAATATTACCTGCAGGCGTTTTCCGGGGCGATGCACGGGGTATTCCTGCTGGCAGGGGTAATCACCAGCGTGGCATTCGCACTGTCCTGGCTACTGCGCGAAGTGCCGCTGCGCAAGGCCACGCAAGCGTAAAAAAGGGTGGGCAGGCCCTCAGGCGGATGGAGCACATCCACCCCGGCCGGCACTCCCCTGCACCGCCTCGGCCAGCTTGCGCAGGTTGGCCTGGTGCGCATTCACCAGGCTGGTGATGCTGTTGTCCGCCGAGGTCTGCACCGAGGTTCGGCAGGTGAACTCAGCCTGCCCCGCCAGCTTCAGGCGCCACACCGCTTCCAGCGAGGCATAGCGCCCCGGTACCGTATCGAAGCGTTGTACGTCGACCCGCAGCGCCGCCGTACCAGCGCCTGCCGGCCCACCCAACTGGTCTTGCAAGGCGCTGCGGAATTCATCCACCAGGTTGGCCCCCCACCACTCCGTTTCCAGGATGGCCAGGCCGCTCTGCCCTTGCCGCACCACCAGTTGCGGGCGGTCTACCTGCGGCGGCACCACTACCCGGGTAACCCGGATGTGCTGCCCGCTGCCACGCACCGGCTCGCTCGCTACCAGCGTATGGTAGTTGTTTGGCGTACTGCTGCAGCCCCCGAGCCACACCAGCAGGCTGGCCATGCACACATTGCGCAGTCGTTGCATTGGCTGTCTCCTCAAGGTTCAAGCTCTGCGGAGCCGGCGGCTTTCGGCCGCCCGCGGATCAGCGACTCGGGGTGCCGGCCCAGGTAATCGGCAAGGTCACGCAGCGAACGTGACATGCGCTCCAGTTCGTCCAGCGTTTCGCCCATCCGCTCGCGCTGCGGCGAATCCTCGGAAATGGCCGAATTGGCCGTGCGTAAGGTTTTGTGTACTTCATCCAGCGCCACCTTCACATCCGGCAGTGTCTGGCCATTGAACTGCTTCAGGCTGGCGCGCAGTTCACGCAGGCTGCCGTCCAGGTTGCTGGCGATGCTTTCCAGCGGCAGCTTGGCAATGCGCTCCACCACCCGCTGAAGCTGCTCCTGCAACTGCTCCAGGCTGCCTGGCAGCGTAGGGATGACGATGGGGTTGGCGGCCATGTCGAAGGCCACTTTGGGAGTATCGGGGTAGAAGTCCAGGGAAATGAACATCTGCCCGGTAATCAGGTTGCCGCTGCGCGCCTGGGCCCTCAGACCATGTTCGACGAAGGTACCGATCAACCGGCGCGCCCCATCCATATCGCCTTCGGTGTGCTTGAACGCCGCCAGCATCTTGCGGTGCACCGGGCCCAGCCGCTGTGGGTAGATCACCGCATCGACCACCACCGGGAAGGTCTGCCGGTCAGCATCGTAGTCAAGCTTGATCGAGGTGACGCGGCCAAACTCCACGCCCTTGAACTCCACCGGCGCGCCCACCGACAGCCCACGCATGGCCTGTTCGAAACGCAGTTGCAGGTACTGCGCCTGGCCATTGGGGGGAGCCAATGCGCTGTCGCGATCGGCAAATAGCTGGAAGCGCGCCTGGTCGGCAGCAGGCTCGGCTTGCGGGGCGAAGTCGGGGGAGCCAAAGGCCAGCCCGCCCACCAGGATCGATGACAGCGATTCCGTATCGACCTTCAGGCCGTTGGCGCCAATTTGCATGTCTACGCCACTGGCATTCCAGAAACGGCTGTCGGTGGTAACGAAGCTGTCGTATGGCGCCTGCACGAACACGCCAATTTCTACGCCCTTGCCGTCATCCTGCAGGGCAAAGGACACTACCTCACCCACCGGGATCTTGCGGTAGTAGATAGACGAACCCACATCCAGCGAGCCCAGGTCGCTGGCAGTGAGGAAAAAGCGCTTGCCCTGCTCGTCAAAGGTAATGGGTGGCGGCAGTTCCAGGCCAACAAAGGACTTTTCCGCTACTTTCGATTCGCCGGCATCCGCCCCGATAAAACTGCCTGACAGCAGCGTATCCACCCCGGACACTCCGCCCACACCAATACGCGGGCGCACCACCCAGAAGCGCGCACCCTGGGTGGCGAACGCACGAGCGTCATCGGACAGCTGCACCTTGGCCACCACACTCTTCTTGTCGTCGGCCAGGTCTACCGTGGTCACTTCGCCAATCACCACGCTGCGGTACTTCACCTGGGTCTTGTGTGCCACCAGCCCTTCCCCGGTATGGAAGGAAATGGCAATGACCGGCCCCTGCTGCATCCAGTTGCGCACAACCAGCGAAGCGCCGATGAGAATGGCCAGTATCGGCACGATCCACACGAGTGACACGCTCCAACGCCGGGTGCGCACTTCAACCTGGCCCGGGCCCTCACCCTCGTCAGTCTTCTGCACCATCAATGCGGCCTCCCCTCGTTGGCACGGCTATCCCAGATCAGGCGTGGATCGAAGCTCATCGCAGAAAACATGGTCAGCACCACCACCATGCCGAAAAACAGGATGCCCACCCGTGGCTCGATGGTGCCCAGCCCACGTAGTTGCACCAGCGCTGCCACCAGTGCCACCACCATGACATCGAGCATCGACCAGTAGCCGATCAGCTCGACAAAACGGTACAGCTGCGAGCGCTGCCGGCAGGCCCAGGTTGAACGCTGCTGGGCGGTGTACAGCAGCAGACCCAGGGAAAAGAACTTGATGGCTGGCACACCCACGCTGGCAATGAAGATGATCAGTGCGATATCCCAGGCACCGGCTTCCCAGAACTCCAGCACGCCACCACCAATAGTGCTTTCAGTGCCACTGCCAAGCATTTCGGTGCTCATGACCGGCAACAGGTTGGCGGGGACGTAAAACACCAGCGCCGCCAGCAGAAACGCCCAGCCGCGGCTGATGGCGTTGGTCTTGCGCCGGTGAATGGCGGCGCCGCAGCGGTTGCAGGTGTGCGCGCCGCTGCTCAGGTCACAGGCCTGGCCGCAGCCATGGCACAGGCACAGGCCGAGGTCGTCGGCGTTGGCCGGGGTGCTCATACCCGCTCCCACAAATCGCGGATGTCCTTGCCGGCAATATGGATGATCAGCATGCTCAGCGCAGCCAGGGCCAACAGGCCGATACCGGGGATTACATCGAGCAGCCCGGCCAGCTTGATCACCGCCACCATCGCCCCCAGCAGGCACACCTCCAGCATGCTCCAGGGCCGCAGGCTCTCAAGGCCGCGCATGCACAGGGCAAAGCCTGGGGCACGCCGGTCGGCCAGGGCAAAACTCAGCACCCAGCACAACACGGCAATTTGCAGCACCGGCGCAAAGATGATCGACAGCGCCATCACCAGGGCAATGAAGGTGATACTGCCGTGGCTGAGGATCTGCACCGCATCCCACAACGTTGCCGAATGCGTGAGCCCCTGCATGCCGATGGTCATCACCGGGTAGGCGTTGGCGAACACCAGCAGGATGCCGCCCGTCACACTCAGCGCCAGCCGCTGCTGCACGGTCAGCGACGTGTGCCGATACAGCACGCCGCCGCAGCGTTGGCAAAGGGCGCGCTGGTGCTTGTGCAGCGGCGCACGGTGGTACACCGTGTCGCAGTACTCACAGATGATCAGATCTTGGGGCTGGGCCATGTTGGTTCCCACGGATAGACCTGCAAGCCGCACCTAAGTCAGCAAGCCTAGACGGGAAAACTGCAATGCGTCAGCGTATGCACCCAATGTCGCAAACTGCCGGGCAAGGGCTGCCAGCCCGGTCTCAGAACTTCGCCAGTTCTTCCCTGCAAAACTCCACGAACAACTGCGCAGGCTTGGTCAGTTGTACCCGCTTCAACCACGCGGCTGCCAGCCCCGACAGCGCCACCGGCTCGGCAATGTCCAGCACCGCAAGGCGCTGGCCGTCGTAGGTGTACTCCGAATGCGGTCGGGTCACCAACAGCGAAAAACCGAAGCCCTGCCCGACCATGCCGCGCACCATCTCGATGGAAGGCGAGCTGAAGACGATGTTCGGTGTCAGGCCCATCTCGTTGAACAGGCTGACGAAATAGGTACGGCTGGGAGCCACGTCCAGCAGGATCATCGGTTCCGGGCACAGGTCGCGTAGCGAGACCTGGGCCTGGCCGGCAAAGCGGTGGTTCTCGGGTAGCAGTACGTAAGGCTTTTGCGGTGGCATCAGTGGCTCGGCTTCGATGGTGCCGTCCAGGTCGTGGTCGTACAGAAACGCCAGGTCAAAGGTGCCGGCGGTCAGGCCCTGGACCAGGTCTTGCTGCTCACCGTCCCGCAGGCGGATATCCACGCCAGGGTAGCGCTGGCGAAAGCCGGCGATCAGGCGCGGCAGGTACAGCGGTGCCACTGTTTCGAAACAGCCAATGTCGATTTGCCCGGCAACGGTGTCGTTGTCGGCCAGGGCGTTCTGCTCGAACTCATGAGCCATCTGCAACAACGACTTGGTCTTGGCGTAAAAGCGCTTGCCGCTAGGCGTCAACGACACACCTTGCGCGTGGTGACGAATGAACAGCTGCACGCCGAAGCTTTCCTCCAGGCTCTTGATGGCCGTGGAAATGGATGGCTGGGCGATGTACAGCTGGCGCGAAGCCTCGGCAACGCTGCCGGCCTCCACGGTGGTGACGAAATACTTGAGTTGTCGCAAAGTGTAGGCAGCCACGGGCACCTCTTTAGACGCCGGTCTGGGCGCGCTGGAATCATGCCTGACACTTTAACCCCGGCTGCTGGCGGATGGGGCGCCGGGCGACAAAGGATTTACCTATGGCTTGAGCAGTTTTTTTGTAGCGCAAGGGCCTGATCGCCAGTTCTGCTGCTGGCCAAAAACCCCCAACCGTCTTTACTGATACCCAACGGCCTCAGCATTACGGAGTGCGCCTATGAAGATCGTGGTCACCAGCATTCTCGTCGACGACCAGGCCAAGGCCCTGGCCTTCTACCACTACGTACTCGGTTTCGAGCCCAAGCACGACATCCCCATGGGCCGGCACCGCTGGCTGACCCTGACTTCGCCCAACGACCCCAATGGGGTCGAGCTGCTGCTGGAGCCCGACGCGCACCCGGCGTCCAAGGTGTACAAAACGGCACTCAAGCAGGACGGCATCCCCGCCACTTCGTTCGCCGTACGCGACATCCAGGCCGAATACACCCGGCTGTGCGCAGCCGGCGTGCAGTTCACCCAACCGCCTACCGACATGGGCCCGGTCACGGTGGCCGTGTTCGATGACACCTGTGGCAACCTGATCCAGATTGCCCAGAAACACTGACAGCCCCTCGCGCACCAACAAGGAAAACAGATGCGCCACGAATTCAGCGAAGTGCTCAACGACCTGGTCGACTATTTTCTGCTCGGCGATATCCAGTTGCTTGAGCGCTTCAAGCAGGAACATGGGTTACCGGACGACCTGGCTTACGCGTTCACCCATGACGACAGCGGCGACCAGGCCGTGCGCGAGGGCATCGTGCTGCCATTGGCGGGGGTCGACAACCTGCCCTACCGCATCCTGTTCACCCTCGATGGCCACACCCCGGCCCTGCGCGAACCCGGCAGCCGCCTGAAGCACCGCCGCAATGGCTACGTGCTGCGGGTCGAGTACGGTGCGCTGATGCTATACACCTGGCGCATCCTGCAGCATTTCACGCCCAAGACCCTGGGTGACCTGATGGCCCGCTACCAGGTGCCGGGGCGGCCGATCATCGAGCTGGACAATGGCTGGTATGACGTGGAGGTGCTGGCGGGGGCGCTGGTGCGGGACGGGTTGTACGAGCCGGCGTTCGAGTTTGTGCTCAAGAAGCGCTGGAGCCGGGGTGAGGCGAAGGATGTAGATACCGGGTATGCCTTCGGGCTGCGTGGGTACTTCGACTGATTGGTTGCCTGTGCGGGCCTCTTCGCGGGCTTGCCCGCTCCCACAGGTACTGCACAGCCTTGAAAGCTGTGCAGTACCTGTGGGAGCGGGCAAGCCCGCGAAGAGGCCGCTACAGGTTAACTCATTGGTCAGGTGTGGTTGATATCCCGGTCCTTGGTCTCCGGCAGGAAGAAAATCCCCAGCACAGCCGTCATCACCGCAATCACGATCGGGTACCACAAGCCGTAATAGATATCCCCGGTCGCCGCCACCATGGCGAACGCCACCGTCGGCAGGAAGCCACCGAACCAGCCGTTGCCGATGTGGTAAGGCAGCGACATCGAGGTATAACGGATACGCGCCGGGAACAGCTCAACCAGCCAGGCAGCGATCGGGCCGTAGACCATGGTTACGTAGATCACCAGGATGGTCAGCAGCAACAGCACCATCGGGTAGTGGATCTTCGCCGGGTCGGCCTTCTCCGGGTAGCCGGCTTCTTTCAACGCACCACTCAAGGTGGCGGTAAACGCCTCGCTCTGTACCTTGAAGTCCGCTGCGGCCATGCTGCTGCCGTCAAAGCTTGGCAACACCCGTTCACCTATACGAATCTGCGCCACACTGCCTGGTTCGGCCGCTTCGTTGGTATAGGGGATGGCGCGCTTGGCCAGCAGGCTTTTGGCAATGTCGCAGGAGCTGGTGAATTTGGCCTTGCCCACCGGGTCGAACTGGAACGCGCACTGGCCAGGGTCTGCCACCACAACGACCGGGTTCTGCTCCTGGGCAACGAACACGTCCGGGTTGCCGTACTCGGTCAGCGCCTTGAAGATCGGGAAGTAGGTCAATGCGGCGATGATGCAGCCAGCCATGATGATCTTCTTACGGCCAATCCGGTCGGACAGGCTACCGAAGAAGATGAAGAACGGCGTGCCGATCAACAGCGAACCTGCGATCAGCAGGTTGGCGGTCTGCGGCTCGATCTTGAGCATCTGCAACAGGAAGAACAGCGCATAGAACTGCCCGGTGTACCACACCACGGCTTGGCCGGCGGTACCGCCCAGCAAGGACATGATCACCACCTTGAGGTTATCCCAGCGGGCAAACGACTCGGTCAGGGGCGCCTTGGATGCCTTACCTTCGGCCTTCATTTTCATGAACACCGGTGACTCGTTGAGCTGCATGCGGATGTACACCGAAATGGCCAGCAGCAGGATCGATAGCAGGAACGGCACCCGCCAGCCCCAGGCCTCGAATACTTCGGTGCCCATGGCCGTGCGGCATGCCATGATCACCAGCAGTGACAGGAACAGCCCCAGGGTGGCCGTGGTCTGGATCCACGCGGTGAAAAAGCCGCGCCGGCCCTTGGGCGCATGCTCGGCCACGTAGGTGGCCGCACCACCGTACTCGCCACCCAGGGCCAGCCCCTGTAGCAAGCGCAGGGTGATCAGAATGATCGGCGCGGCCACGCCGATGGAAGCGTAGCCAGGTAGCAGGCCCACCACTGCCGTCGACAGGCCCATGATGACAATGGTGATGAGGAAGGTGTGCTTGCGCCCGATCATGTCACCCAGGCGGCCAAACACGATGGCGCCGAATGGCCGCACGGCAAAGCCGGCGGCGAAGGCCAGCAAGGCGAAGATAAACGAAGTGGTTTCATTGACCCCGGCAAAGAAGTGCTTGGCGATGATCGCCGCCAGTGAACCGTAGAGGTAGAAGTCGTACCATTCGAATACCGTGCCCAGGGAAGAGGCGAAGATGACCTTGCGCTCCTCCCGCGTGATACCGCGTTGGGGCGCGCTACTGCCCGTGGATGCGCTGTCGAGAACCGCCATGGGTTGCCTCCGTCATGTGGTCATGCAGGCCGGAGCACCTCACACCCATTTCACCGTCGCACCCAGGCCCTAGGGCTTGCTTTGGTTGCGCGAAGCACGACGAGGCTGGCCGCCTCGGATCGCAGCAAGGTAACTGAAGCATAATCGGGTTTGGCGAGATATCCACCCGTCTGGCCATGCACAAGGAGGCGGCATGAACGACACGGCAACACCGGGCTGGCAGGGCGATATCTGGTTGGCTGACGATCACTGCCTCCTGCGCTCTACGCTAGGCAGGACCGACAGCCACATACACTACGCGCATCAGGTGCTTGTCGGCCTTGGTGCAGATGTCGAGGTGCGCCTGGGCGAGCAGGTCTGTAGCGGCCCGCTGGTAGTGATCGCATCGAGGCAACCCCATGCCATCCTCAGCCATGGTGTACCTTGCCTTACCGTGTTTGCCGAACCGCTGGCGTTCGATCTGGCAGACCTCGCCCTGGCCTGCGAGCAAGCCGGCAGCAGCCCAGAGCAACTGGTAAAGCACCTTGGGCGCTTGCCGCGCCGCCCGCTGGACCCGCGCCTGGCGAAAGCGCTGGAGCGCATCCGCGCACTCGACGAGCAAGCCTTGCCGGCCCAGGCGCTGGCCAGCACGGCAGCGCTGTCGATCAGCCAACTGGAACGCCTGTTCAGCGGTTCACTGAAACTGTCGGTGCGCCGGCTGGTGCTGTGGCAGCGCTTGCGCGTGGCACTGCAAATGGCGCTGGGCGGCGCCAGCCTGACCGAAGCCGCCCTGGCGGCGGGGTTTTCCGACTCCGCGCATTTCACCCGCAGCGTCCGCCACCAGTTCGGCCTGAGCCCCGGTGCTGCTTTGCGGCACTTGCGCCTAAGAACGCTCGGCTAAGGCACGGCGCAGCGCCGCCGGCAATGCCGCAGGAGGATGAGCCGCTGTGCTTGCCCACGGCTCATGCAATTGCGCCAGGTACGCCTGCGGGTAGTCCGGCCGATCACCGATGCCCATGTCGTCGTCCGCCAGCGCATAGCCTGGCAGGTACAGTACCGTGCCAAGCAGGCGGTCCCAGAGCGGAAAGAACAGCGCGAAGTTGACGTCGCCGGTGCTGCCGTACTTCAGGTGATGCAGGCGATGCACAGGCGCCCAGGCGAACACATGGCGCAAGCCGCCAATGCGCATGTCCACGTTGCTGTGTTGCAGCAACAACTGGATAGACACACTGAACGCCAGCAGCGATGCCACCTCGACGGGCAAGCCGAGCAGCAGCAACGGCAAGGTGCCGCCTAGGGTTTCGAGCAACTGGTGCAGAGGGTGCTTCATCAAACCATTGAAGCCGTACAGCCGGGTAACACTGTGATGTACCGCATGCAGCCGCCACAAGCGCGGGCTGCGGTGGCTGGCGTAATGCACCAGGGTGATGCCCAGGTCGGCCAGTGCAATGGCTAGCAGCAACTGCAAGGCCAACGGCCATTGATTGGGCCAAAGGCCTGTTCCCGCAAACCAGTGGGCAAGCAGCGGGATGGTTGCCACGCTGCAGAGCGTCAGGCATTCGTTGACCAGTGCATGGCAAACGTCGCGGCGGCTGTCGCCTTGTGCCTGGTTCCAGGCGGCCTTGTAGGGCATGAGCCGTTCGCAAGTGAATGAAAGCAGCACGGCAGTGGCCAGCAGCGGCAGCAGCCACAGCGGGTGGGCTACCAATGACAGTGCCGTGGCAATGAAGCCGAAGAAGAATAGCGGGGCGTAAAGGATGCGCATGGGTGGCTCCAGGTAGTGAGGAGCCGACAGTGTTCGCGCAAGGGCCGCATGGGCGCTTGAACGAACTGCGCATGTAGGGCCTGAAGCGGCACTTGCTTAAAGCGGGCGCGATCCCTGTGGGAGCCGCGCTTGCCGGCGATGGGCCGCGAAGCGGCCCCAGGATTTCAAGTTTGTTGCATAAATTGCCGGGGCCGCTTCGCGGCCCATCGCCGGCAAGCGCGGCTCCCACAGGGTCGCGGGGTCAATGCAAGAACTGCGAGACCTCGGCCAGTACCTGTTCGGCCTGCTCGCGATGGGGCACATGCCCACACCCGTGCAACAGCCGCATGGTCGCCGGCCCGCCGGCCAGCGCCACCAACCGCTCGGGGTGCGCGGGCGAGCCGAACTCGTCGTTATCGCCATGCAGGCTCAACAAAGGGCAGCGTACCTGTGGCAGTACGGCATCCAGGTTCCACCCGGCAAACGCCTCGGCCAACCAGTTGTCTACCCAGGCGCGCAGCACCCACTCGGCCTTGCTGCCGTGGTAGCGCTCCAGCCGTTGCAGTTGCCCAGGCTCGGCAAACTGCTGATCGGCCGCACGAATGCCATCAAGGGTGCGCGCTTCGACAAACGCCTGGGCCGACTCGGTGACCAGCGCCCTGCATTGGCTGGCAAAGGCCGCCGCGCAGGCTACGGCCATGCCACCGCCAACGCTGTGGCCGAAGACGACGAAATCGGTAATGCCAAAATACGCGCGTAACGCCGTGAACCCCTGCTGCGCTTCATCCTCGACAAACCCCAGGCGCAACGTGCCTGGATGTGCGTCGGATCGGCCAAAGCCCAAACGATCATAGGCGATTACCCGGTGCCCGGTAGCGTGTGCCAACTGCGCCGGAAAGTCGCGCCACAAGGCCACACACCCCAGTGAGTCATGCAGCAGGACAATGGGCGCCCCTTCCGCCCGCAGCGGCCTCCATTCCTGAGCGAACAGCTTGCCTTGCGCGGTGCCGATCCAATGTTCGCGGGTTTGCAGGTCGATCATACAGCCTCCGCTATCGGCCCCTTCAATTCGACCTGGTTACCATCCGGGTCATAGCAGTACAGCGACAACCCCTCGCCCTCAGCACCATAACGCTTCTCGGCGGGTTCCACCTGGACGCCGGCGGCCTCCAGGTAGGCCGTCAATGCCGCCTCATCGAACGGTTCGATACGCAAGCAGAAATGGTGCAGGTTGCGCCCTTCTGCCCCCGGTGCTGCCCCTCCGGGTTTACCTAGCGGGCCATCCAGGGTCACCAGGTCGATCATCGCCGTGCCGGTGGCAAGGTGAACCATCCCCAGGTCTTCGCGCACGCGGCTGACCGTGCAGCCAAGCAGCTCAGTATAAAAAGCAACGCTGCGCGGCAGGTCACTGACCCTCAGGACAAGGTGGTCTATGTGCTTGATGGCGAACGGTCGCATGGCGGGCTCCTTGTGCCGTGTGTGCGAGTAGGTTCGCCACCATAGCTCAGCTCCGCCTGGCGTGACCAGAATCAGCTACTCGTTCACCAAGCGTTGCAGCACGCCCCCTTCATGGCGCGTCAGGATGCGCAGCAGTTGATCGACCAGCGCCCGGTCCGGCGCATCCAGGTGGAAGTGGTGCCCGCCCGGGTGCCAGGAAATCTTCGCCTGCCCGGGCAAGGCAGCCTCACGCCGGGTAAAGGCGTCACCGGTAAACGCCCCTTGGCGCCCAAACAGCAGGTACAGCGGGCAGCGGATCTGGCTGAGCAGGTCGCAGGCCTCGCGCTCGGTCAGCGGCATCGGCTCGGGTAGCACCAGACGCGGGTCGTGGCGCCAGCAATAGCCATCGCCCAGTTGCAGCAGATCGCGCAGCGCCAGCAGCCGTGCAGCCCCTTCCGACAGTTCGGTATCCAGGCGCTCGCGGCGCTGCGCCAGGGCGGTA
The DNA here is from genome assembly GCF_042956345.1 of Pseudomonas sp. NPDC008258. Lineage (NCBI taxonomy): Bacteria > Pseudomonadati > Pseudomonadota > Gammaproteobacteria > Pseudomonadales > Pseudomonadaceae > Pseudomonas > Pseudomonas sp. NPDC008258. The sequence goes on along the minus strand of NZ_JBIBGE010000017.1, from coordinate 9,280 downwards.
TCTATGTCATCGAAGCGGCTCACGTGCGGCTCGGCAAAGCCCGGCAACTGGCTGCGCTGCACCATGCGCTTGAGCCGGTAAGCCCGCGCCAGGTGCTGCACGCGGTCATCCTCGGCCACCGTGAACGGTGCGCCCATGCCATCGAGGAAGGTCATGCTGGCAATGCCGCTGGTCATGGCCGCCAGCAGCGATGCCACCCCGGTGCCCATGCCATGGGCCAGTACGTGGAATTGCGACAGGCCCAGGCTGTCGGTCACCGCCAGCATGTCCTGCGCATGCTCCCACAGGTAGTAGCCACTGTCGTGGCGGCGATGGTCGGAGCGGCCGTGGCCGACCAGGTCGGGGGCCACCACGAAACAGCCATCAAGCATGGGTGCCAGGCGCTCGAAAGACGCGGCATTGTCCAACCAGCCATGCAAGGCCAACACCGGAATGCCCTCTTCCGGCCCCCAGCAGCGCACGGCGATTTCAATACCGTTCAAGTCCAGCAGGTGGTCCTTGGGATGCAGCGGCGCACGCATGTTGTTCATCTCCCTGGCTGGTGCCTGGCGCGTACTCGTCAGGCCGGCAACCCACCTTGGCCCAGCCTGCCCTGCTGTGCTGGCCCCACGCCGACAGGTACATACGTGTAACCGACGACCACAGCGGGCAACTATGTACCCCACCCCGCCGGGCAACCTGGCGCTTCATGGGCGCTCCCTACACTGGAGAACCTCATGACCTACACCCCTTTCCACCACCAGCAGATCGTGCGCACGTTGCCTGACTGGAGCAAGGCACTGCACCGCGAGCATGCCAGCCTGATCGTGCAAAGCCTGCGCAAGGAATACCTGGATGCCGATGGGCTGCCCTACACCTGGTTCAGCCAGGCCGACACCCTCACCCAGCAAGCCGTGCAGCGGGCCATTGCCCGACGCGACAGCAGCCGCACAGCCTTGCAAGCCGCATTGGCGCCCTTGAAAGGGATTAGCGAGTACTGTTCGCCGCTGCTGCAACGGCAATTGCAGATCGAGACCTCGGTGAACCAGGCCCAGTACGTCTATCAACCCACTGCCATCGAGCGCCCCACTGAGGTACCGGGTAGCCCACCGGTGCCTACCGGGCAGGGCACTGTGGTAGCCCATGGCGCCCCGCAGTACCGAAGCCTTCTGGACGCGGCCTTGCACAACTTTGAAGGTGCTCACGACACCACACGGTTTACTCGCCTGCAACACAGCCGGCACGACATCATGCCGCTGGTGGACCTGTCGGTAGCCGGGTTCATCTCGCAGTGTCGCGCCCTGGACCTGGGCCAGCGCTATCAGGACCACCTTGACGAGGTTTTCGCGGGCGAGCAGGCAAGCCAGATACAAACCCTGGCCATGAACGCCCGCCGCGATGAGTTTCGCGTACATATCCGTATCGCCGCCTGCAAGGGCCTGATCGACCTCGATGCCTCGGCGGCCTTGCACGCCTTGGTCGCGGACCTTGCCGACCCGCCCAGCTACAAAGGGCGCCCCCTGCGCTGCTGGCAACTGATGCTGTTCGGCATACCCATTCATGAAATGCTGTTCATTGCACCCGAACCTGACCGCGAGCACGATCCGGTGTTTCTCCATGACCCGGTGAGCGATGACCAGATCAGGGCGTTCCCATCGTTAAGCGAGGCGCACCGGTATCTACGCGAGCAGCTGTTGCAAGACGCCTATCGCAAGCGCTTCGTCGGCCTGGCCTTGCAGCAACAGCAAGCAGAGTTGAACCAGCGCCTGAGGCATGCGCTGTTCAGCAATGCCGGCCAGCGCGAGACGCAGGCGTTGCTGCCGCGTGACTCGGTACACCTGGACGCCGGGGAAGTGGCCCGCTCAACCCGCCCTTGGGCGGACCTGGAGTCGGCTCACCTGGCCAGGCTCAGGGCAGATGCCCGATCAATAGCGGTCCCCACCGCCGATGTAGACGCCCGGGTACGTCAGCGCAACCTGGAATACTGGCTCGACCTTGGCTTTACCGTCGTCAATGTCGCCGCCATGTTCGTCCCGTGCCTGAACCCGATCATGCTGACGCTGGGCGCGGCACAAATAATGGGCAGCGTATTCGAGGGCATCAGTGCCTGGGAAGCAGGTGATAACGCACAAGCGCTGGCTCAGTTGGAGTCGGTCATGCTCAATATCGGGGTTGTTGTAGCAGCCGGTGCCGGCGCAGCAGTGTTCAAGGCATCCGGGTTTGTCGACGGCATGCAGAGCATCGTCAAGGACGGCAAAGAGTACCTGTGGAGCCCCAGGCTGGATGACTATGCAAGCACTGTCTCGATACCCGAAAGCGTCGAAGCCGACCAGCAGGGCCGCTATACAGTGGAGGGCCGCGACTATGTACGCATCGATGGCGCGCTTTACCAACAACAGCAGGAACATGGCCGTTGGCACCTGGCCCACCCGCAGGACCCGCAGGCCTACCGCCCACCGCTGTTGGACAACGGCGAGGGCGCCTGGCGTGCCGTACACGAAACACCTGTGGAATGGGGCCGGTCTCAGCTGTTGAGACGCCTGGGGCCCATCGGTGACGGCCTGGACGAAGGCGAGCTGGAGGCGGCACTGAATTGCTCGGGCGAGCCGGACGCGACCTTGCGCCATGCCCAGGTAGCGGCGCAACGGCCGCCCGCGCTGCTGGCCGACTTGCTTGATCGCATCAGGGCCGACCGCCAGGTTGACGACCTCATGCAACGTGTACGTGATCAAGCTCCGCTCCACGCCTACTGGAACTTTGCCCTGCCCAGCCTGACCGAGCTGGATGGCTGGCCGCAACGTTACGTGATCAAAGCCTACCATGGCCCGGAAAACTGGGGAGCAAGCACGCGTTATGGCGCCGCCCCTGAAGGCGGCTTTGCGGTGGAGGTGGAAATCAACCGCAGTGAACTGGAGACTGGTGCGCTCGGCGCCACGGTGGTTGCGCAACTGGACGAACAGGCGCTGGTGGAGCTTTTACCCGAAAGCATCGCTCCCGCTGAACGCGACGCGGCACTGGCCAACAAGCTCGCCCGGCATTTGGGGCAACACCGCGAAACTCTGCTTGAACGGTTTTACACGCAACGTCAGGCCCCCCTCTCCCCTGCGTCCCAGGTCATTGCCGATCAGTTTCCAGGGCTGCCCCGGCGTGCCATCGAGCAGATCATGACCCATACCGACGCCAGCGAGCGTGTGCGCCTTGGCGCGGGTCGAGTGCCGTTGCGGGTGGCCGAAGAGGCTCGGGCATTGCAGGCACGGGCCCGCCTGGACCGGGCGTTGCTGGGGTTGTATCGCCCCGCCTTGGCCACCGCCGACAGCGCAGTGCTGGATGCAGCGCTTGCCGCCGAACACCCTGCAGCCGATGCCTGGCAGCGCTTCGAACTGGCAGCCGCGGACCGGCGCCGATCAGCCAGGCTGATTGGTCAGCAGCCCATCCGGCCTGGCTATCGCTCGCCCATGCGCCTGGCGCATGGACGCGTTGGCTATCCGCTCAGTGGCTGGCTGTCTTGGTTCAGACCGGTGAGTCGACGCTTGCGAGCGCTGTACCCAAGCCTGAATACCCACCAGCGTAACGCGTTGCTACGCCAACTGCGCCAACGCGGTGATGTCGGGGCACAGCTCAGCGCGCTGGAACGTGAGCGTGATGCACTCGACACGGCGCTGCGCCAATGGGAACGCGAAGGGGTTGAAAGCCAGCGTAGCGGCCGCGTCGAAGTACGTGAACGGATCAACGCCGCCTGGCGCCGTGACGACCCCGACTGCCTCGAGCTGGAAGCCCTGAATGTCGAAAGCCTGCCATCCTTGCCCGCACGTTTCGATCACATCACCACCTTGAATATTCGCCGTATCGGCATCAGGCATGTACCACTCGACTTTTTCCAGAGCTTCCCAAGGCTGCGCACCTTGCGCCTGGTGCAAAGCCCCGAAATGGACTTTGAAGGGTTGTTCCAGGCGCTGGCACTCACACCTGACCTGGAAACCCTCGAGTTGGGCGGCAATGGCCTGAATGCCCTGACCGTGGAAATGCGCCAAGGCCTGGGCAGGTTGACCCAACTGCGCCGGTTGAGCCTGCGCCGCAATACCCTGCAACTGCACACCGCCGACCTGCAGGTGCTTGCACAATTGCCCATTGAGGCACTTGACCTGGAAGACAACCACATCGTACTGGACGAGCCCTTGGCTTCGGCTTTCGCCAACCTGAGCACACTGCGCGAACTACGCATGACCAACAACCCGTTGCAGTACCCGCCCGACGTCACCGGGCTGGTACAACTGGCAAACCTGCAACTGCGCAACTGCAGCCTGCAAGCATGGCCACGCGGCCTGAGCCAGCTAATGCTGCACGCTGACTCCCAGTTGCGCTATCTGGGCCTGAGCTACAACCCGATAGGCGAGGTTGAAGCGTTCGATAGCGTTGTCACCAGTCCGTACGCCGAAGCCATCCGCACAAGCCACGACTATGGCTACTGGGACTTCAACGAGAACGGACTGGACGACGAAAGCAATCGTCGACTACGCGCAACCGGTGTGGAGGTGGATAGCGACCTGTCGGACAGCGACGACGAGCCCTGGCTTGAAAATGCCAACGCTGATCAGCAGCGGTTATGGCAAGACTTGTTCGAGGAAGGTAACAACCGCCACTTGCGTGAGGTTGTCGAGCGCGCGGCCAATTCCGCCCAGGCACGGAACAGCCCGCACACAATGGCCAATCAAGTCTGGCGCCTGCTTGAGCAGGCAGGGCAGGACCGGGAACTGCGCACGCACCTGGACGTTGTTGCGCAAGAGTTCCCGCCTACTTGCGGTGACGCTGGCGCAGACGGGTTCAGTGCGCTGGAGCTTGAGGCGCAAACCTTCAGATTGCTGGCCGAAGAAGCAGACCGCCCTTATTACCTGTTCAATTACTTCCGGCAGTTGTACCGCCGGGAAATGGTCAACGCCATGGCTGAGCGCATACAGCTTGCGCGCCGCACACGCCAGGCCGGGCTGCTGGAACTGGAGAGGCTACCTGCCGAGGCCCAGCCTGAAAACCTCGCCTTGCCCGCCCTCGACAGCCTCGACGATCTCGCTGACGCAGCATTGCTGCAAGGCGGTGTGGACCTGATAGAAATACGCCTGGCGCTGCGCCAGACGCTTAGCCAACCGCTGGATTATCCTGAACCCAGCCAAGGCATGCTCTACCGGCGCGAGGCCATGGTATCGCCACGCGTCGAGCAAAATGTCCTGGCCGCCGTGCGTTCGCTGGATGGCACAGCCGCCGAGCGCAGAGGCTGGGTTGCACGCCAGCCCATCTGGCAGCGCTACCTCACGCAGCACTTCAGCGAACGCTTCGCGAGGCTGGATGAGCAATGGTATCGAGGCCTGGAGTACCTGGATTACTGCCTGGACCCTGAAAGCGAAGCCGTGACATCGCTGGATGACGCGGTACTGCAGGCGATCCACGAAGCGTTGCCCGGCGTGCAATTGGGCGTAAACGGCCAACTGCGCAGGGTGGAGCTCAGCAGCCAGCTTTACGATCAGGCCACCCGGCGCCTGGAGGCCGGGCGTGAACTCCAGCGCCAGGCACTGTTCGAGGAGCTGACCAACGCGCAGGACTACAACAACAGGTAAACCGCTACTGCCCGCGCAGGTCTTCGAAGAAGGCCTGCCGGCCATCCACCTGGCTCGACGCCCGCGGGGCCACCGCCGCATCAGCATTGGCGGCCTCCACATGCCAGTAGCAATGCTGCACCGCGCGGGTCACCGCCACGTAGGCCAGACGCTGCACTTCTTCCTTCTGCGCCGTATCAAACGCCTGGGCATCACCGGCCTTGCCCAGCCCGGCCTGGCGATACACCTGGTTCTTGTAGGGCGAGCTGGTCAGGTACTGGCAATCGCCCAGCATGAACACCGCATCGGCCTGCAAACCCTTGGCACTGTGGTAGGTGAGCTGGCGCAACCGGCGCTGTTCGGCAGGCAATGCCGCTTCGGCATGCAGCACGCTTTGCAGGTGCGGGTTCATCAACGCCCTGTCGCTGCCCTTGCGGTACAGCATCATCACCGTCTCGCCCCGCTGATAGTGCTCGATCAACGTTTCGCCCAAGGCGGCTTCGTCGCGGTCGAATACCTTCACTGGCGAACCCGGCAGTTCAGCGGCGGGGCCACTGGCACGGGCCTTCTTGCCGGCGATTGCCGGAGTGCCCTTGACCAGGTGCTCGGCCGCGTCGATCACCTGTTGCTGACAGCGGTAGTTGTCGACCAGCATCACCCGGGTGTTGGCCGGTGACGGGAAGGCCTTGGTGAACTCCATGAAATACTTGGGCGAACTGCCACGCCAGCCGTAGATCGACTGCCAGTCGTCACCCACGCACAGCAACGACGAGTGCTGGGCGTGGCGCCCGGTGTGCATGGCCGGCCCACGCCGGCGGATTTCGGCCAGGCTGGCGCGCAGCCAACTGACGATCTGCGGCGACACGTCCTGGAATTCGTCGATCATCAGGTGCGCCAGCGGCCGCAGCAGCGGGTCGGGCAGCAGTTGCAGGTTTTCCGGGTTGTTCTCGCCAAACAGGGCGAACATACGGTTGTAGCTCATCACCGGGGGCGACTGGTCCAGCAGGTGCCCCTCCAGGGCTTTCCAGTACAGGGCCAGGGCCTCGAAGAACAAGGCATCGCTGTCGCCGGACGGGAAGCTCATCGCCGCTACCGCGTTGTTGACATCCAGGCCAAGGTTCTCGATGAAGTTGGCCGCACCGACAAAGGCATCCAGCAGCGGCGCCGGGGCAAGCTCACCCTTGACCTTGTACTCGAACCCCGGCCCAGCCACGGCATCGCCGGCCAACGAGGCCGCCAGGCGCCGGGCCATGGCATAGTTGTCGAGCCAGATCAGCGGCCGGTCGCAGAAGGCCTGCAACAGGGTGCGCTTGACCGCCCATTCGGCGCGCACCGCCAGCTTGGCGCCGGGGCGCTGATACTGCGCGCTTTCCGCGGGGTCAAAGCCCAGCACGACCAAAGGCCCCTGCCCCGCCAGGCGGCCGTGCACATGGAAACGGCTGCCACGGATATCGACGGTTTCGCGGCAAGGTTCGATGCCCTTGATCGGCCAGGCGCCGGCGGCGAACCACAGGTCTTCGATCACGTCGCACAGTTCTTCGTCGCGCTGGGCGGCCAACTGGGTCACCTGGGCGCGCTTCTGCACGTCGGGGTTGTTCGGGTCCAGTGGTTTCAGCTGCAAGGCTTCGCTGCGCAGCAGGCCGACCAGCTCGGCAAAGCGTGGGCTCTCACCCAGCAAGCTGCTGTAGCACTGGTTCAGCTGCTGGCGCTGGGCATCGTTAAGGCGCAGGTCGAACGGGTTGCTGTCGGCCTCGGCCTCGCGCCCGGCAGGCATCTCGTTGCCCAGCGTCTCGAATGCGCGCACCTGATCGAAGCCCGGCAGGCTGCGCACCAGCGGCAGGATGCGCGAATGGAAAGTACGTACCAGCTCGCGGGCCTGCACCGGTTGCAGGTTGATCTGCCACAGGGCAAACACGTGCAGCAGGCGCTTGATGAAGTCCTTGCGCGACTCGCGGGTGAAGGTGACCACGGTCATCGCGTCCAGCTCGTAGCCCAGGTAATGGCGCAGCAGCAATATGCGCAGCACCAGCGACGTGGACTTGCCCGCACCGGCACCGGCCACCACACAGGTGGACGGCGTGTCGCTGAAAATCAGCTTCCATTGCGCCGCACTGGGCTGGGCCTCGGCGGGCAGGCGCTGGGCGACGTCGGCCTTGAAGCGCTTTTTCAGCTCGGCCGTCAACGGCAGGCGCCAATCGTCGAACAAGTTGTCGTCCTGGCCCGGCACGCCAGCGCTGTCGGGGCGGGCATCACGGATCACCAGCACCTGGCGCCCTGCCTCATAGCCCTCCACCCAGGAGTCGCGGTGCTGGGCTTGCAGGCGGGTCAGCCCACGCCCCAGCAGGCGGGCGGCCAAGCGGCGAAACCAAGGCAGTTGGGCGGGCGGGGTAAGGTCGGCGGGGGCCAGGGGTTGCTCGTGGGCCACGGTCACTCCGTTGAAAAACAAAATCAGCAACCATGTTCGCCGCATCGGCAAAAAATCGCCAGCGAATGCTTACAGATCAGTGGATTAGGCGATTAAACGACTTCGGAGCACCGCGAGAAACATCAACACAATTGATTGATTTAAGCCGATATTTACGCTTATTTTCGATCTTTCTTTAGCGCATCATGGCGTCATTCCACTGATTCAAGGAGCACGACCATGCTGCAACTGCGACCGTTCGAAAGCCTCGGCCACGCCAACCACGGCTGGCTCGACGCCCATCACCACTTCTCGTTTGCCGAATACTACGACCCGGCGCGCATGCACTGGGGCAACCTGCGGGTATGGAACGACGACCTGATCGCGGCGGGCAGCGGCTTCCCGCCCCACCCGCACCGCGACATGGAAATCATCACCTATGTGCGTGAAGGTGCGATCACCCACCAGGACAGCCTGGGCAACAAAGGCCGTACCGAAGCCGGTGACGTGCAGGTGATGAGCGCCGGTACTGGCATCGTGCACAGCGAGTACAACCTGGAAGACGTCGATACGCGTATTTTCCAGATCTGGATCGTGCCGGAGCGCACGGGTGAGGCACCGCAGTGGGGTAGCCGGCCGTTCCCTAAAGGCGAACGTGGCGAAGGCTTCGTGACCCTGGCCAGCGGCCGCGCGGGCGATGAAGGCAGCCTGCAGATCCGCACCGATGCCCGCCTGGTGGCAGCCACTTTGCGTGCGGGTGAAACCGCCGAGTACCGCTTCGATGCCGCTCGCCGGGGTTACCTGGTGCCGGCCAAGGGGCTGGTGGAAGTCAACGGGTTGCGGGCCAAGGCGCGCGATGGCGTGGCGATCGAGCAGGAAGAAGTGCTGCGGGTGACCGCCATTGAAGACAGCGAGATCGTGCTGGTGGATGTGGCTTGAGCCCTTTAATTGTCGCCACTTCTGTAGGTGCTCTCCTGTGGGAGCGGCCTTGCGTCGCGAAAGGGCTGCGCAGCGGCCCCAGAACGTCAGAGTCATAGCCTGAATCGCCGGGGCCGCTTTGCGGCCCTTTCGCGACGCAAGGCCGCTCCCACAGAGATCGCATCAGGGCTGACAGGTGTTGGCCGCAAGATATGCAGCGCCTGTGAGACCGAGCGCCGCCCGCGCGGCGCATCGCGAGCAAGCTCGCTCCTACATTTGTTTCGGGCCAATCATTCCTATGGGATTTGCGCGCGAACGCTTTGGCGCATGGCTCGATATCGCGTCGAACGAACAAGGCGGTCGCGCGCGCATGGCACAGGCGTTACTGGCCCGA
>NZ_JBIBGE010000016.1:0-141984 GCF_042956345.1 Pseudomonas sp. NPDC008258 | reverse complement strand
CCGCAGATGCAAGACCAGCGTCGACGCATCTCCGCGCATGCGCCGACTGCGCTCAACCAGATCGCGATCTTCCTGGCGGCAGGGATTCTCGCCGGCATTCTGTCCGGTACCGGCATGGTGGATGCAATGTCCAAGAGCTTCCTCAACATGCTGCCGGCGCAGTGGGGCCCATACATGGCGCCGATCACTGCACTGGCCAGTATCCCGGGGACGTTCTTCATGTCCAACGATGCCTTCTATTATGGTGTGCTGCCGGTACTGGCCAAGGCGGCCGAGGTGTACGGCATTACCCACGCCGAAATCGGCCGGGCTTCGCTGGTCGGCCAGCCGATCCACCTGCTCAGCCCGCTGGTGGCCTCGACTTACCTGCTCTGCGGCCTGGCTGGCGTGGAGTTCAGCGACCACCAGAAATACACGCTCAAGTGGGCGTTTGTCCTGTGCATGGTGATCATGCTGGTGAGCATGGCGTTTGGGTTGTTCCCCTGGAGTGCAGCCTGAACCCAGAAGCTCATGCAGGCCGCCAGGCCTGCATGATTTTTCAGCCGGTCAATGGCGAGCATCGGCTGGCAGGATTGTGCCCGTGACGAATTCGATGAAGCGCCGATTTGCCAAGGAAAGGTGCTCGTCGGCCCGCCAGCAAAGGCTGAACTGCAAGTGCTGAGGGGGCTCGAATGGAATGCCTGTCAGGCCGCTACTCGCCTGCATGTTGGAGCGGAATATCGTTGTAGCGCCCAACCCTCGTTGAGCGGCTTGCAGTACCAGTGGTGCATCGTTGCTTTCCAGCACGGTGTGGAATGCAATGCCATGGAGCTTGCAGTATTCATCCAGCATCACGCGCTGAGCGAAGCGGCCGTCGAGTAGCACCATGGGCTGTTCGTGCAGGCATTCTGGCGACAGGGTGTCATGCCGCGCCAGAGGATGTGTTGGCGATACGCCGATGATCAGTTCATCGGCGTCGACCAGCGCAGAGCGCCAGTGGGGTTTCACCCTGCGGGCATTCATCAGTGCTATGTCGATTTCTCGTGACTCCAGCCGCAAGCCCACTTCCTGGCCGCCCCCTTCCAGTGCCTTGAAGCGTACACCTGGGTAACGCTGGTGGAACTGTTCGAGCCAGGACGGAAGGCGCCCCATCCCGAACATGGGAGCAAAACCGAGCCGCACCTCACCCGATGCCAATTGATTGAGCGCGCCCAACTCTTGCCGGGCGCAGGCAAGCTCTTGCAGCGTCAAGTCCACCCGCCGCAGAAAGCGCTCCCCCTCGGCCGTGACGGTTACGCCTCTGGCATTGCGTTCGAAGAGGGCAACCCCAAGCTCCTGTTCGAGGCGTGCGATTGCCATGCTCAGCGCGGATTGCGCGACATGCAGACATTGAGCGGCGCGGGTGAAGCTGCCCGTATGGGCAACTTCAACTGCATATTTGAGGGCTTTCAGGTTCATGGCGTAAGTTATCACGGAAACAGATGCCTAACCCTACATTAATGAATTTTCTATTCCAATTTGTGGTGGTTAAGCTGTGGCCTTGATTCACAGGCAGGAATGACAGCGCGACATGAACCGATCAACTCAAATTGCTTTTTTGGTGGCGGCGACGTTCTTCATGGAAAACCTCGATGCCACTGTGATTGTCACAGCGCTGCCGGAAATGGCGCGCAGCTTTGGCGTCAAGCCGGTCGACCTCGGCATTGGCATGAGCTGCTATCTACTGGCGATGGCTGCGTTCATACCCCTCAGCGGATGGGCAGCAGATCGCTTCGGCGCCCGTACCACCTTCACCGTCGCTATTGCCGCGTTTTCTTTGTCTTCCCTGCTGTGTGGTCTGAGTCAAAGTCTTGAGATGTTCGTAGCCGCACGGGTGCTGCAAGGCGTCAGCGGGGCATTGATGGTGCCCGTGGGGCGGCTGGCGGTGCTCAGGGCAACCGACAAGAAGGACCTGGTCAGAACGCTTGGCTACATTACCGTGCCTGGGCTGGTGGCGCCCGTGCTTGGGCCGCCGGTGGGCGCTTTGCTGGTAACGCACGCTTCCTGGCCCTGGATTTTCTATCTGAATGTGCCTGTCGGCATTGTCGCACTGATCGTCGCAAGCCGTTTGCTCGATGATCATCGGGCAGGGAGCCGGGGCGCATTCGACTGGTTGGGTTTCGTTTGGGTATCGGGTAGTTGTGTGCTGCTGCTATCAGCCTTCGAAATGCTGGGCCATGCGAGTACCCAGGGTTGGGTCGCAGCGCTTGTGCTGTTGTCGGCTGTGCTGCTTGGCGCGATTGGCGTGCGTCACCTGCGGCTGGTACCGGAGCCACTGGTGAAGCTTGCAGTGCTGGGTGTTCCCACCTTTCGCCTTACATTCGTCAGCGGTTCGCTGTTCAGGGTCTGTATCAGCACACTGCCGTTCCTGTTGCCGCTGATGTTCCAACTGGCGTTCGGCTTCTCCGCTATCGCGGCAGGGAGCCTGATGATCGCTGTGTTTGCTGGCAACCTGGTGATGAAAGTGTTTACTACCGGGATACTCAAGCGCTGGGGGTTTCGGCGCGTATTGCTGATCAACGGTTGGTTGGGCGTGCTGTGTATCGGTGGCTGCGCGCTGCTTGACAGATCAAGCAGCCAACACCTGGTTCTCTTGCTGCTGTTCATGGGAGGGCTCTCGCGTTCGCTGCAGTTCACTGCCTACAACAACGTTGGCTTTTGCGAAATTCCAGCGGCCGACATGCGGGACGCATCCACGCTGTTCAGCATGGCGTTCCAGTTGAGTATGGGGCTGGGAATCGCGATTGGTGCGTTGCTGCTGCGCGCGGCAATGCTCACCCACGGCAGCGCGGGGATTCCGAGTGCGCATGATTTTCAGTTTGCATTTGTGTGCGTGTCTGTACTTGCGGCGGTAGCTATATGGGATAGCTGGAAAATGCGCCGTGATGCTGGCGCCCTTGTTTTACAAGGATAAACGCTTTGCGCTGGTGTCAATTCAACCGAGGCAAGCCCGCTGCTTCCGGTCGGATCTGAGCAATATTAATTTAAATTTTGTATTTTGATGTTACAAAATCCATTAACATGCCGGCCGCTCGTGATTGTCCTGAGAGGCCTGTATGAAAGAAACACCCAATGGGATCACTCGTCGCCAGTTACTGGGCGCCGGAACGCTCATCGCGGTGAGCTCGTCCTTCAGCAACGCTGCCACCATCGTCGGTGGCCAAGCGTTGCCCTGGACACCTGGCGCGGCTGACCCGCCTGCCGACATCAACCCGCATAACTGGACGTTCTTCAACGACCAGGAGCGGCTGGCGGTGGAAGCCATCGTAGAAACGCTAATCCCTGCTGATGAACTGAGCCTGAGCGGTAAAGACGCCGGTTGCGCCATCTACATCGATCGTCAGATGTCCGGGCCGCAAGGGCAGGGGGCGCGTATGTACCTGCAAGGCCCGTTCGCCAAGGGGCTGCCTACTCAAGGCCCGCAGTCGCCGCTGACACCCGCGGAGCAGATGCGCGCGGGCCTGGCTGCCCTGGACAAGCACTGCCAGGCTGCCTTTGGCCAACCGTTCGCTCAACTGGCCGCGCACGACCGCGAAGCGCTGCTGAGAGGGTTGGAGAGCGGCCATGTGGAGTTGCCCGACGGCGTTCAGGGCAGCGCATTCTTCGAAGTGCTGCTGTCGCGCACGATGGAAGGCTTCTTCGCCGATCCGATTTACGGCGGTAATCGCGACATGGTGAGCTGGAAAATGATCGGCTACCCAGGCTCGCGCTACGACTATCTGGACTGGATCGACAAGCATGGACAGACCTATCCGAACCCTCCCGTGAGTATTGCCGGTCGTCCAGACTGGAAGGTGTAAGAGTCAGATGATCAAGTTACCCAAGAAAGACGTCGCGATTGTCGGCCTGGGCTGGTGCGGTTCGATCATGGCGATCGAAATGGCCGAGGCAGGGCTGGAGGTGGTCGCGTTCGAGCGCGGACCATGGCGCGATACCGGCACCGATTTCAACCCCGGCTACGTGCAGGACGAACTGCGCTACGTGATCCAGCAAGAACTGATGATCACGGCCGCGGAGGACACCTACACCTTCCGCAATGCCTACGGCCAGACAGCGCTGCCGATGCGCGAGTACGGTTCGTTCCTGCTGGGTACCGGCCTTGGCGGCTCGGGCGCTCACTGGAGCGGCCTGACCTGGCGCTACAACCCAACCGACTTCGTCCTGCGCTCGCACCTGACCGAACGTTATGGCGCCAAGGCAATCCCCAAGGACCTGCTGGTTCGCGACTGGGGCGTGACTTACGATGAACTCGAACCGTTCTATGACAAGTTCGAGAAAATGGCCGGTATCGGTGGCAAGGCCGGCATGCTCAACGGCCAGTACCAGCCGGGCGGCAACCCGTTCGAAGGCAATCGCTCCAGCGAATTCCCGTTGCCGCCGATGCCGATGACCTATGCGCCAACGCTGTTCGCCGAGGCCACTGCGAAGATGGGGCTGCGGCCTTTCCCTACGCCCAGCGGTAATGCCTCCAAGGTCTATACCAACCCCTACGGCGTCACGATGGCGCCCTGCACCTATTGTGGTTACTGCTCGCGCTGCGGTTGTGCCAACTACTCCAAGTCGACGCCGCAGACCAACATCATCCCGGCGCTGATGCGGCGGCGTAACTTCACGGCCCAGGTGCAATCGGAAGTGCTGCAGGTCAAGCTCGATGCGTCTGGCAAGCGCGCTATTGGCGTGATTTATGTCGATGCCAGTGGTCAGCAATACGAGCAGCCTGCGGATCTGGTGATCCTCACGGCGTTTTCGGTACCGAACGTACGTCTGCTGTTCGCATCCGGCATTGGCAAGCCGTATGACCCCGTCAACGAGACCGGGCTGATCGGCAAGAACTACGCATACCAGACCAACTCCAGCGTGCAGGCGTTCTTCGACGACAAGAACTTCAACCCCTTCATCGCCGGTGGTGGCGTGGGCCAGGCCTGTGACGAGTACAACGGTGACAACTTCGACCATTCGGGGCTGGGCTTCTTCGGCGGTGCCTGCATCATGTCCAACGTCACCAGCGGCTGGCCGATCAGCAACCGCATGACACCACCGGGCACGCCACGCTGGGGCAAGGGCTGGAAGGCTGCGACCAAGCAGCACTACCTGAGCACTACGGTGGTCCGCACGCAAGGCAGTTCCTACCCGACCCGCTCGAACTACCTGGGCATCGATCCTACCTACAAGGATCGTCACGGCCGCCCAATGATGCAGCTGACCTTCGATTTCCCAGAAAACGACTTGAAAATGTCGGCCTTCGTCACCGACAAGGCCGCTGACGTGGCGCGCGCGATGGGTGCACGGCAGATCGTGGCCAAGCCGGCGAAAGGGCCGTACAACATTGTGCCGTTCCAGAGTACCCACAACACCGGTGGCGCGATCATGGGTGACAACCCGCGTGACAGCGTGGTCAACAAGTACCTGCAATGCTGGGACGTACCCAACCTGTTCGTGATCGGCGGCTCTGCTTTCCCACAGAATGCCGGCTACAACCCCACCGCGACGGTGGGCGCACTGGCTTACTGGGCCGCGCATGCGATCCGCACTCAGTACCTGAAGAACCCTGGCCCTCTGGTGCACGCATGATCAGGACAGCCACCGCAGCAATGGCTGCTTCGCTGATGCTATCCGCTGCCGCCCACGCGGACAGCGCGTTCTTCCCTGATATCGAAAAAGGCCGCTATCTGACGACTGTGGGTGACTGCACGGCCTGTCATACCAGCGAGCACGGCCCAGTGATGGCCGGCGGCAAGGCCATCGAGACGCCGTTCGGCAAGCTTGTCGCGCCCAACCTCACGCCAGACCGCGAAACAGGCATTGGCGCCTGGACCGACGAGCAGTTCGTGCAGGCCCTGCAGAAAGGCGTTGGGCACCACGGCGAACTGCTGTATGGCGCGTTTCCCTACACGGCCTACACGAAGGTCAAGCGCGAGGATCTGCTGGCGATCCGTGCCTACCTGGCCACCCTGCCGCCGGTCCACAACAAAGTGGTGGCCAATCAGCTGCCATTCCCGTTCAACGTCAGGACCAGCCTGTATGGCTGGAACATGATGTTTTTCAAAGAGGGTGAGTACAAGCCCGACCCAGGCAAGAGCGCCGAATGGAATCGTGGCGCCTACCTGGCCGAAGGCCTTGCTCATTGCGGCACCTGCCACAACTCGAAAAACCTGTTGGGTGGCGATACCGCCGACGGCCACCTGCAGGGCTACACCTTGCAAGGTTGGGTGGCGCCAACCATCACAGGCGATGCATACCGGGGCGTCGGCGGATGGAGCAATGCCGAACTGGTCGAGTACCTGAAGACCGGGCGCAACCGCTTTTCGGCCGCATCCGGGCCCATGGGCGAAGTGGTGATGCATTCCACCCAGTTCATGAAGCACGAAGACCTGAACGCGATAGCCACCTACATCAAAAGCCTGGACGCTGGGCTCAAGTCGCCCAAGCCCGTGGACGCGAAAACCCAGGCGATGGTGGCGGGCAAGGCGTTGTACGCCGACAACTGTTCGGCGTGTCACATGGCCAATGGTGAAGGTGTGGAGAAGATTTTCCCGTCTCTGCGCAATGCCGGTGCGGTGCTGGCGGACGACCCCGCCACGGTGCTACGGGTGGTGCTCGAAGGGGCTCAGGCGGTTGCCACCGATGCCGCGCCGACCGGCCCGTCCATGCCGTCTTTTGCCTGGCGCCTGGACGACAGCCAGGTGGCGGCGGTGGCCACCTACATCCGCAACACCTGGGATAACGCTGCGCCTGCCGTGACGGCCGACCAGGCCCGCGCAGTGCGCGAAGACCTGGCTGCCGGCCACTGAAAACGATCGAGCCCCGCGCAATGCGGGGCTCGGCGTGATTCAGATGTCCATCCAGAGCAGCGATTTGCTCTCGTCATCCATGTCGTATTTGCGCACGAACTGCAACTTGCCTGAATCTTCTATACGGAATACCGAAAGGTTCGAATGTTCCTTGCGCAGCGTGCCGTGGTCATTGACCCACTGGGTCAGCTGGTTGGCCACGATCAGCAACTTGCCGGACGGGTCCACCTGCATGGTGCGGGCTTCGATGCCGTGGCCGTCGACAATCTGGATGCGACGAGGTTCGCCGGTGCGGGGGTCGATAGCGAAGACTGCGATGTTGTTCTCCCCCCCGTTGTTGACGCGCTTGCCGTCTCGCTCGGTAGCGGCGTCGGCGCGGTTGCTCACGTACAGGAAGCGCCCGTCTGGCGACACCTGGATCACGCCACCGCGCTGACGCGGAAACTCCATGTTGTCGAGACTTTTCAGTGTGTCTTTCACATAAGTGGGTCGTTCTGCCAGCCGGCCATCGGCGTCGCGTGAATACATGTAGAGCTTGTTGCCCCTTTCCATCGCCATGTAGACCCAAGGTTGGCTGGGGTGATAAGCGAGGTGGCGAGGGCCGATGCCCCGGTCGATCGCCTGGCTGGAGACCTTGTGCAGCAAGCCCTGTGCGTCGAGCGAGAAGGTATTGATGCTGCCTGGCTGATCCGGTACTTGCTTGACAGCATCGTTGCCGCGGGCGAGTGCTATCACGTATTGATCGTCGGGAGTGAAGGTCACCTGATGGGTGAAAATGCCTGCCTGAGGAACCTGGCCCTGAGCCACGGCGTTCCCGACGCCGCCATCGGCGCCGATCGGGTGGACGCTGAGGGTCGCTGACTGGTTGTAAGCCACGATGGCAAACCGATCGCCGCGATCAAGCCCCAAATTGATGGGGCGTTCTGGAAGGTTCACATTCTCTCCGACCTGTACCAGGCGGCCGGAGGCGGTGTCGATGCGATAGGCCTGGAGCACATGGGTATCACCCTTGGCGCCGAGGGTACCGTTGCCAGCGTTGCTGGAAACTACGTACAACATGCTGCCTGTCGAGTTTTTCACCGCGAACTGCAAGTTTGCCGGGGCAAGCGTTTCGCCTAGCGGGTGCAGTTCTGCCGCGTCGGGATCCACTCGATAGGCGAGAATACGCTCACCAAGGCTCGCGTAGAGCAGTTCTGGTTCTTTGGGGGGGGAGTCAGCCAGAACCGCGGTTGGCAGGGCTGCTGCCAGCAGCAGGGAAATCATGTTTTTTTTCATGGGCGTCAGCTTTCCTGATTGTGCAATGCCAGCGTGAGCATGGCTGCTGTAATTGTATTTGAGTATGCACAAAAGCAATAATGAAAGGTGTCTCAGTTTCTTGCAAGCGGCTCGCGAGCGCTCCCCACAATTTGCTGGGCGCAGAACGGTATCAGCGAGCAATCTGGAAGCGGCCAACCAACTGCATCAGCTGCGCTGCGAGTGCACTCAGTTCGCTGCTTGCAGCGCTGGTTTGCCGGGCACCGGTGGCGCTCTGGATCGAGTGGTCGCGGATGCTGACCAATGCTCGGTCGATTTCGCGAGCGACTTGCGCCTGTTGCTCCGCTGCGGTAGCGATGACTGTGTTGCGATCATGGATCAGATGGGTCGAGTGAGTGATCTCATCCAGCGCCGCGCCCGCTTTATGCGCCAGTTCCCGGGTGGTCCTGACCTTGTCGGTATTGCGCTCCATGCCAGCCAGTACCTGACCGGTGCCTTCGCGCATGCCTGCAATCATCTGTTCGATTTCGAGGGTGGATTGCTGAGTGCGACCTGCCAATGCCCGCACCTCGTCGGCAACTACTGCAAAGCCGCGACCGGCTTCCCCGGCGCGCGCAGCTTCGATGGCTGCATTCAACGCGAGCAGGTTGGTCTGGTCGGCAATGGCGCGGATCACATCCAGCACGCTGCCTATTTCCTGGGATTGCGATTCCAGTACCTGCACGGCCGTTGCTGTTTGTGCAGCCTCTTGGCTCAGCTCGGCAATGGCGGTCAGGGTCATCTCCACACGTTCCCGGCCATGCTCGGCAGAACGGCTGGACTGGCTCGACGCTTCGGAGGTGGATACCGCATTGCGGGCTACATCTTCGACAGCAGTGGTCATTTCATTGACTGCAGTGGCCGCTTGTTCGACCTCCTCGTTCTGTCGGCGCAGCCCCTCGCTGGAAGCTTCGGTAACGGCGTTGAGTTCTTCGGCGGCAGCAGCCAGCTGCGAGCTCGAGTCGGCAATGCGTGCTACGGTTTCTCGCAGTTGCCCCTGCATCTGGCTGATGGCGAGTTCGAGCTCCGTCACTTCGTCCGCGCCGCTGATCTGCTGTGCATGGCGCAAGTCACCTGCTGCCACGCGCTGGGCTGCCTGGATCGCGCTGCGAAGGGGGGCAACGATGCTATGGGTCAGCAGCCACGCCAGGGCGATGGTTGCCAGGGCCGCCACTGCAACCATTGTCAGCACGATGGTGCGAGAACTGCTGAAGCCTTCGGCAGAGCGTGCGCCGGCCTGCTCGATTTCATGGCTGTACACATTGCCCAAGGCATCAAGCTGCTCACTGGTGCGGTCCACGATGCCCTTCATGCCCGTGAGTGTCAGCTCCTTGAGGGCCGCCTGTTCACCATTTCGGCTCAAGGCAAAACTCTGGGTCATGAAGTTGCGGTACGTGTCGAAACCTTTGGCGAATTGCTCGTATAGCTGACGTTCAACTGGTGTGTCGAGCTGGTCGCGCAGTTTATGCAAATTGGCATCGAGTTGGCGCTCTCGCTCTCGAAACTGAGTCATGAAATCTTCGGCATGCTCGGGTGATGCATCCAGTGCCAGGCGCAGGCCAACCGTGCGAATACGCAACATGTCCTCTCGCAGATTGCTGACCAGCTGAAGATTGGGCACCCAGCGCTGCTCGGTCTGGATCTGCCGATCACGCATCTGGCCCATCTTGGACAAAGAAAACAGACCGACGAAGGCCACGAGTACAGCGATCAAGGCGAAGCCGAAGCCTGCCCGGGGGGCGATTTTAAGTCGACGCAGAAACATCTCTACTGCCTTATGGGTAATAGGGGGAGCGGTAGCTGAATGCGAGGTGACGGAGCTTTCCTGGGCTCCTTCTGTCGCAGATGCGAAGGGTTTTTGGGTTATTGGCGCTCAAAAGTGCAACATAATGTGTCACATTGCCACCTTCAAATCATGGTTTACGGTCGGTGAGAAGGTAATGGACTGTATTTTTGTGATCTAAAGATCAATAATGACTGTGTTTTGGATGGCCGGCCCGGACAATTGAGGGCTATGACGAGGACTCATGCCGTGCTCTACGACCTTACAAGCCTTGATCTTTTCATCACGGTCGCGCAGGAGCGTAATCTCACCCGCGCCAGTCGCATCAAGCACATGGCGGTCTCAGCAATCAGCAAGCGCATCACCGAGCTAGAGGCACAGATCGGCTCGCCGTTGCTGGTGCGCAACGCGAGGGGCGTGGAGCTGACGCCAGCAGGCCAGTCGCTGTTGTTTCATGCCCGCCAGATCAAGCAAACGATGGCCCAGTTGGACATCGAACTGAGCGGGTACGCCAGTGGTGTCAAAGGGCACATCCACCTGCATGCCATCACTTCAGCCCTGTCCCAGTTCCTGCCACAGGATCTGGCGAGCTTTTCCCGGGTCTACCCTGCTATAAAATTCGACATCGAGGAGCGCGTCGGCTCAGCGGTGGTGCGTGCGGTCGCCGATGGGCGTGCCGAGCTCGGGATCATCGCCGAGCAAACCCCGACCCAAGGCTTGGAAACCTATCCGTACCGCCATGACGAACTGACCTTGGCAGTGCCCGTTGGGCATGCGTTGGCACATCGCGAGCGTGTGACCTTCAAGGAAGTGCTGGCCCATGAAATGGTGGGGCCTCACCTGGACAGCTCAATGCATACCCTGCTGACCGCTGAGGCTGCCAAGCTCGACATGACGCTCCAGTTGCGTATCCGCGTCAGCAGCTTCGATTGCATGTGCAGGATGGTGTCGAACGGGCTGGGCATCGCCGTGCTTCCACGCAGCGTGATCAGTCAGTATCTGCGCAGCCACAAACTCAAGGCGGTAACACTCGACGAGCCGTGGGCCAAGCGAACGCTGCTGCTGGTGGTGAAAAAATATGACGCAGCCTCCGCCACACTGAAAACCTTCATCGATCATTTGCGGCTGGCCCCATAGGCCTGTTTCTGAGCGTTCTCGGTTGACGAACGCTGTCGTGGCGAATGACCAATTTTCAACCTGGCAGGCTGCTTTTAGTATCGGTTCATCGACAGGACTGATTGCAATGCCAGTGCTGTTAAAACGATAAGAAGCCGAGCGAACCGAGCATGACCGAGACTGCCCGCGACCTGATGAGTCACCTGGAAATCGACCAGGTGCGATTTGCCTATGTTGACCTGAAGAAGCTGCTGACCCCAAGCCAATTGCAGCGCTTGCCTTATTCGATCCGCATCCTGCTGGAGAACGTCGCCCGGTGTACGCCCGAGGCTCTCGAGCCCGTGCTGGCGCGCGCCATCGGCCAGGGCCCGGATTGCGAAGTGCCGTTCCAGCCCAACCGTTTGATGTTCCATGACACCACCTGCCTGCCTGCGCTGGCCGACTTTGCCGGGATGCGTGACGTGGTCGCCGAGCTGGGTGGGGATCCGGCTGCGATGAACCCACAAATTCCGGCGGTGCTGACCATCGACCACTCGGTAATCGTTGAACGTTACGCCGAGCCTGAGGCAGTCGAGCAGAATCTCGACATCGATTTTCGCCGTAACAGTGAACGTTATCGCTTCATCAAATGGGCGCAAAAAAGCCTGGATAACTTCGGCGTGATCCCGCCGGGTACCGGCATCATTCACCAGATGAACATGGAAGCTTTGGCCAAAGTGGTGTGGGAAAGCCGCACTGAGGATGGCGAACGCTTGCTGCACCCGGATGACATGGTTGCCACCGACAGCCATACGCCGATGATCAATGCCATTGGTGTCCTGGGCTGGGGCGTAGGCGGTCTGGAAGGGCAGGCTGCGATGGTTGGTGAGCCGGTACCGATCAATTTCCCGCAGGTCATTGGCTTCAGGGTTACCAACGCCTTGCGCCCCGGTGTCACGGCGACCGACCTGTCACTGCATGTTGCGGAAATCCTGCGTAAACGCTCTGTAGTGGGCAAGTTCGTGGAATTTACGGGCCCAGGTCTGACTACCCTGAGTTGGGCTGCACGGGGCACGGTGTCGAATATGGCCCCGGAATATGGCGCCACCGTAGTGTTCTTTCCATTCGACGATCAGACCCTGGATTACCTCATGCTGACTGGTCGCTCGGAGGCGCTGTGCCTGCAGGCCGCCAGCTACATGCATGTTCAAAACCTGCATCGGCGTGACGAATTGCCTGAGCCCGAGTTCGACGAACTCATCGAGCTCGACCTTGCAAGCATCGAACCGAGCGTCGCCGGGCCGTATCAGCCACACCAGCGCCAGCCGTTGTCACGTTCGGGCCCCTCGTTCAGGGACGAAGTGCTTGGCGGCGGCAACCTGATTGCGGGGCCGAAGGCAGAACAGTTCTTCGAACCCTCCTTTGGCCAGCCAATCAGCCACGGCGCCGTGGTTATTTCGGCGATCACCAGTTGCACTAACACCGCCAACCCGGCGCAGATGATCCAGGCCGGCCTGCTGGCGCGCAATGCCCGCCGGCTTGGGCTGCAGCGCAAACCCTGGGTCAAGACTTCGCTGTCGCCAGGCTCGCAAGTGGTCGCCGATTACCTCGCTGAAGCCGACTTGCTACAGGATTTTTCTGCGCTTGGCTTCGAGCTGGCAGGGTTCGGCTGCATGACCTGCATCGGTAACTCCGGCAAGCTTGAGGAGCATGTCGAGATCTTCGCCGACCAGGGCCTGAAGGGCGTCGTGGTGTTGTCTGGCAACCGCAACTTCGAAGGTCGGGTGAACCCCAAGGTGCCGGCCGGCTACCTGGCTTCGCCGGCCCTGTGCGTGGCGTTCGCCATCACCGGCAACATTGACACCGACCTCACCCGGGATGCGCTCGGCTACGACGCGCAGGGCAATCCGGTATACCTGCACGACTTGATGCCTTCCGATGAGGAAGTAGCCGCGCTGGTAGCCCGAGTAGTCAAGCCAGAGTTCTTCCGCCAGCGCCTGGCCACAGTGTGGGACGGTACCCATCACTGGCAGGCGCTGTCGGCCGAAGGCAGCGTGCAGTTTCCTTGGGACGCCCGTTCGACTTACCTGCGCCGCCCGCAGTACCTGGCCGATATCCAGGCCGAGCCTAAAGCCAGCCTGGCCATTCAGGGCGCGCGGCCGTTGATGGTGCTGGGCGACAACGTCACCACCGACCACATCTCACCCGCTGGCGCGATCCCGGCCAACAGCCAGGCTGGCGAATGGCTGCTTGAGCGGGGTGAGGACCCACAGGACCTCAACCAGTACTCCACCCGGCGCAGCAATCATGAGGTTATGCTACGCGGTGCCTTCACCAACAAATCGGTGAAGAACCGCCTGCTCGGTGAGGAGCAGCCTGGCCCTGGCGCCTGGGCCTGGAATGCCGACCGCAGTCAGCGCGAGCCACTGTACGATGCCGCCAAGAGCTACGCCGAAACACCCATGGTGATCTTCGCCGGCATCAACTACGGCGCAGGCTCCAGCCGCGACTGGGCGGCCAAGGCGCAAGCCCTGCTTGGCGTGCGTGCAGTGGTAGCGCGCAGCATCGAGCGCATCCACCGCAGCAACCTGATCGGGATGGGCGTATTGCCATTGTTGTTCGAAGCAGGGCAGGGCGTGGAAGACCTGAACCTCGATGGCAGTGAGCACTTCGACTTTATTGGGCTCGAC
This sequence comes from Pseudomonas sp. NPDC008258, assembly GCF_042956345.1. Taxonomy (NCBI): domain Bacteria; kingdom Pseudomonadati; phylum Pseudomonadota; class Gammaproteobacteria; order Pseudomonadales; family Pseudomonadaceae; genus Pseudomonas; species Pseudomonas sp. NPDC008258. Next base: position 128,314 of record NZ_JBIBGE010000016.1, on the reverse strand, counting down.
GAACTTGGCGTGGGTGATAACCGTATCGGCATGATCGTTCACCGGGCCAGTGGCCAGCGCGACGAAATCCAGTTGGTCGCCCGCATCGATTCGCTGCAGGAAATCCGTTACCTGAGCAACGGTGGCGTGCTGCCCTATGTCATTCGCAAGGTCGTCAAGCGTACCCGCCAATAAGGCGTAGAGACCCAAAGATCATCGGCGGTGGCAGTGATGCCACCGTATGGCCGGCGCTTGCGCGGACGAAAGTCCCCGTGTGCCTGCCACGCACCTCTAAACCGGAGAACAATCTATGTATGCCTATGTCGGTTCCCGTACCACCCGCGAGCGTAACGCGCGGGGCGATGGCATCTCGGTCTACCGTGTGGACCAGCAGTTGGGCACCCTGGACCTGATCCAGGTACTGGGCGATCTGGTAAACCCGTCATTCCTGGCGCTCAACCGTGCCGGCGACCGGCTGTATGCCGTGCATGGTGACCGCAGTGAGGTGAGTGCCTTCAAGGTCAGCGTGCAGGACGGTACGTTGAGCTGGCTGAACACCCAGAGCTGTGAAGGACGCAACCCGGTGCACCTGGCGCTGGACCCTAGCGAACGTTACCTGGTCGTATCCAATCACATTACGGGTACGCTGGCCGTACTTGATGTCCACACCGACGGCAGCCTGGGTGAGGTCAGCCAGTTAGTACAACTGGAGGGGCCGGTCGGGCCTCACCGAGTCGAGCAGCCTTTCGCCAAGCCCCACTTCAATCCGTTCGATACCTCGGGCCAGTTCGTGCTGGTACCCGACAAGGGCCTGGACCGGGTATTCAGCTTCCGTTTCGCCGATGGCAAGTTGCTGCCGGCCGACCAACCTTTCGTGGCCTGCCGCGAAGGCGCGGGGCCTCGGCACATCGCGCTGCACCCGAGTGCCCCATTGGCTTTCGCAGTCAATGAGCTGGATTCGACCGTGACCAGTTATCGCTTCGATGCCGCAAGTGGTGCGCTGCAACCGCTGCAAGTGCTTTCGTCGCTGCCTTCGACCTTCACAGGCAACAGTCGCGCTGCCGAGATCGAGATCGACCGTAGCGGCCGTTTTCTTTACGCCTCCAATCGTGGTTACGACAGCATCGCGGTGTTCGCCATCGACACCAATAGCGGCCTGCTGACGTTGGTCGATGTGGCGCCCACTGCCGGGCGCACGCCACGATTCTTTGCCTTGACCCCCAACCAGCGCTTCGTCTTCGCCCTCAACGAAGACAGCGACAGCATCGTAGCCCTGGCAGTCGATGCGCAGCACGGACGCTTGAGCAGAACGGACTTTTCGGTTTCGACCGGTAGTCCGGTGTGCATGGTTTTCTCTGCCTGAACCGTGCTGTAACGATAACAATGAAAAGGGGCTGCTCCAGGGCCGCCCCATAGTGAGGACGCCATGAACAACAATAAGACTGTCGATGAACAGGCCACGGTCCGCAAGATCACCCTGCGCATCATCCCCTTTATGTTCCTGCTCTACATCGTGTCCTACCTGGACCGGGCCAACATCGGCTACGCCGCGCTGGAAATGAACAAGGAACTCGCCTTGACCAGCGAGGCCTTCGGCTTTATTTCCGGGATATTCTTCATCGGTTACTTCCTGTTCGAAGTACCCAGCAACGTCATGCTCAACAAGTACGGTGCACGGGTATGGATCGCCCGCATCCTGGTGACCTGGGGGGCGATTGCCGCCGCTACCGCATTTGCCCAGACCGCCAACCAGTTGTACGTGCTGCGCTTCTTCCTGGGGGTGGCCGAGGCCGGCTTTTTCCCAGGTGTCATCGTCTACTTGACCTATTGGTTCCGCTCCAAAGAGCTGGCCACCACGGTAGCCCTGTTCACTGCCGCGATTCCGGTCAGCTATATCATCGGCGCGCCGCTTTCGACCTGGATCATGGACAACATCAAGTGGCTCGACTGGAGCGGCTGGCGTTGGATGCTGTTCCTCGAAGGTGTGCCAGCAGTGTTCCTCGGGGTGGCGTGCTTCTTCTTCCTGACCGACAAACCCGAGCAGGCGAAGTGGCTGACCGAGGCGGAGAAGCAGTGGCTGCTCGCCGAACTTGAGCGCGACCGTCAAAGCCGCAAGAACGTCAAACGCCTGAGTGTGTTCAAGACCATGATCAACCCTAAGGTGCTGTACCTGGCGTTCATCTATTTCGTCTACCAATGTGGCAGCCTCGGTGTCGGCTACTGGATGCCGCAGATCATCAAGGGCTTCTCCAGCAGCCTGACTCATACACAGATCGGCTTGATCGCCATGGTGCCCTACATCGTCGCGACAATCCTGATGGTTGCGTGGTCGCGCAGCTCTGATCGGCGCAATGAGCGCAAGCTGCACTCGGCCATTCCCTTGGCTGTGGCCGCGATGGGCCTGCTGGGCGCCGCGATGCTACCCAGCCCGGTCGCCTCAATGGCAATGATCTGCGTCGCGCTCACCGGCCTGTACAGCTTCAAGTCGCCATTCTGGGCGCTGCCCACGCTGTTCCTCGACCGCGCCACCGCTGCGGTTTCCATCGCCGTGATCAACTCCATCGGCAACCTCGGTGGCTTTGCCGGGCCGTCGCTGATCGGCGTGGTCAAGGGCGAGACTGGGAGTGCCGCGACCGGCCTGATGTTCCTCAGTGGGCTGTTGCTGTTGGCCTTCGTCATGACCTTGTTCATGCGGGTCAGCAACAAGGAACCTGGGCAGCCAATGGCCGCTTCTGCACATTGATCCTTTGGGGTTGCTGCGCAGCCCCTGTTTCATCCGCTAACGCCTGGCTCTGATTGGGCCACGGCATCCGCATGCCTGAAAAACGGAAACGCCAGATGCACAACAACAAAAAAATCCTGCGAATCTTGCTCACTCTGTCCCCCTGCCTGGCCGCTGGCGCCGCCAATGCCGAAGGTTTTTTCGAGGATAGTAAAGCCAACCTGCAACTGCAGAACTTCTATTTCAACCGCGACTTCCGAGATGGCAATGGGCAGTCCAAACGTGCCGAATGGGCGCAAGGTTTCATATTCGATTTCCGCTCAGGTTATACACCGGGTACCGTCGGTTTTGGCCTGGATGCGCTGGGCATGCTTGGCGTGAAACTCGACTCGAGCCGTGACCGGGCTGGCTCGGGATTGCTGCCGGTACATGACGATGGCCGCGCGGCCGATGAGTACAGTCGCGTTGGGCTGACCGCCAAGGTTCGCGTTTCGGCCAGCGAGTTCAAATACGGTACGTTCATCCCCAAGATGCCTACCCTGCAGGCCAACACCGGACGCATCCTGCCGCAGACATTTGAAGGTGGTGTGCTGAGTGTGAAGGAAATCCAGGGGTTGACCTTGACTGGCGCTCGGTTCGATCGAGTGACTGACCGCGACTCCACCAACCCTGTCAAGCTTAGCCTGAACAACAAGAACCGGCGTTTCTCCGGCAGCGTGGAGGCCGACGACTACTGGGTTGGTGGCGCCGACTATGCCGTCAGCAAGCAGCTCAACCTGAGCTATCAATACGCAGAGCTGCAAGATGTGTACCGGCAGCATTTCTTCGGTGTCGTTCACACGCTGGACCTCGGTCCAGGCAAACTGAAAAGCGATCTGCGCTACATGCGCAGTGACAACGCCGGCCGGGCGCGGGGCGGTGCGATTGACAGTGGAGCGCTCAACGGGATGTTCACGTACAGCCTGGGCGGGCATGCGTTCGGGTTGGGGCTGCAGAAGATGAACGGCGACACCTCGATTCCTTTCCTCAACGGTGCCGATGCCTACCTGGTGAACTACATCCAGATCAACGATTTTGCCGAGCCGGGTGAACGTTCCTGGCAGCTGCGTTACGACTATGATTTTGCCGCGCTTGGTATTCCGGGCCTCAGTTTCATGACGCGCTACATCCGTGGTGACCATGCCAACCCTTCGACTCAGGCAGATGAAGGGCACGAATGGGAACGCAACACTGACATCGCCTACGTGATTCAGGCCGGCCCCTTGAAGAATGTCGGCATTCGCTGGCGTAATGCTGCTTACCGTTCCAGTTTCACCCGTGACGCTGACGAGAATCGCCTGATCGTGTCCTACTCCTTGCCTATCTGGTGAGGCCCAATCGGGGGCCCATCCGCCGATGGGGCCGCCTGGAAAATGGAGAACAACTGATGTCCACCCTAATCACCCCGCAACTCCTGGCCGAACTTGCTCCTGATGGTGTACTCACCGCCGCCATCAACTATGGAAACCCAGTCCTTGCCCAGCGCGGCCCAGATGGCGAGCCTCAAGGGGTGTCGGTCGCTTTGGCAAAAGCCATGGCTGAAGAGCTGGGCGTCGCGCTGAGCATGCGCACTTTCGACGCGGCGGGTAAGGTGTTTGCTGCACTGGAAGAGGGGGCATGGAACCTGGCGTTCTTGGCCATCGAGCCAGTACGCGAAGAACAGATCTTCTTCAGTGAGCCCTACGTCCTGATTGAGGGCACTTACCTGGTCAAGCATGATGCGCCGTTCACCCATGTCGACGATCTGGATGAAGCCGGATTACGAATGGGCGTTGGGAAGGGCGCCGCTTATGATCTGTATCTCAGCCGTACCCTGAAGCATGCCGAACTGGTCCGTGCCGAGACTTCAGCAGGTGCTGTCGATCTTTTCATTGAACAAGGCCTGGATGCTGCCGCAGGCGTGCGCCAACCTTTGCAGAAGGTTGCTGATGGCAATGCTGCTTATCGGGTGCTCGATGGCGCGTTCACTGCTATTCGTCAGGCTATGGCAGTGCCCAGAGGTAAAGATGCAGCGGCGGCGTATGTGCGTGATTATGTCGAGCGCAGCCTACGCAGTGGTTTCGTGCGTGGAGCATTGTTGGCTACGGGGCAAACCGATGTCAGTGCAGATCCAAAAGACTGATCTGTAAAGCCAAAAAATGAATCCAGAATCACAGCTATCTCTGTTTCAGGGATAGCTGAGACATTTTTATTTTAGAGCCTCGCATCCCGATGCGAGCCTCGTTTCCCGCTTCACTGATCATTAGCTTGAGCTCGAAAGAATATTTACAAGGTGCGCCCCTAAGACGTGCCATGCTTCACTCTTTTCTTTTGCATAATCATAATGCAGATAGTGCCGACGGACTTTTGTACCTCCAAGTTGGTGATTCTGGCAGCGGTCGATGATGTCCAGGTTAACGCCCAGTTCCTGCATCAGAGTCGCTCCAGTGCGACGTAAGTCGTCCATTCACCTTTTGTCCCTTGACTCAACACCAGCGAGTCATCGTGATGGCGGCCAGGCAGCGGTTTGCTGCGATTTTTTAGGCTGCACTGCCGGTCGCCTACCAGTTTGCTGATAGTCTTTGTATCGACGTGACTATTTTCGTCTCTGCTGGGGAAGCAGAAACGCGTATGCCCGGTGTGTGCTTGCAACAACTTGAATTGCTCTAAAGCAAAAGCGGATAGGAAAACGTGATGATCTTGACGTTTCCCCTTATGTCCCTTGGTGGCCTCGGCCGGAATGAACCAGTTCCCCTTTTCAAGATCCAGGTGCTTCCATTCGGCTTTCAGCAGTTCACCGATGCGGCAGAGCGTACCCAGGCAAATCCATACGGCACATTGCACACGTTTGTTGGCCGGGCGGACGCCTGAGTATTTCTGGCCTGGATCCAGAGCTTCATAGTCGAGCTCCAAACGGGCGAAAATATCACGCAACTCGCGAATTTCGTCCGGAGAGAGCAGGCGGTTACGCTCCTCATGATAATCGTGATCAAGCAGTTGCTTCACATCTATCAGGTCTGCGGGGTTGCCGTCGACCATTAAAGACCGCCATGGCTTGCGTTTTTCAGCCCAGCGCAGCATCTGTCCGATATCGTTACTGCGAATCACGACTGTGCGGTTCAGCCCGCGGGCTTTCACCGAGCGCAGAACTGTGAGCAGATCTTTCTCTGTAAGACTACGTAGTGGCTTCTTCCCAATTAAGGGAAGTACATCCTTGGTAAAGCTTCGACGGAGCTCTACATTGGCGTCCTCGCGAGACACACCGTCGCGTATCCAATCCTCGAAGAGTTCAGAAACGGTCTTATTTTCGGCAATGCTCTGTTCGGCTAATGCGATGGTCGCTGCTACCGCTGCCTGAGCCTCTATGTTGGCGGCCTTGCGAGCAGCTGCGGGGAGAATGCCTTTGGTGGTAACGGCCTTGACTTCATCGCGTTCGGCGCGGATCTGGGCTAGCGATTTTTTGGGCCAACTGCCCAAGCTCAAATCGCGTTTCACGCCTTCGTGTTTGAACTCGAAGCGAAAGAGTATGGTTACGCCACGCACTCCAGCGCGGATTTTTGCGACCAGTCCACCGTCCTCTCGGAGAATGGTACCGTGATCATCAGCCGTGAAAGCTTCCAATTTTTTTGCAGTCAGCTTGGTCATGTGTCACCCCAGCTTGAACCGGTTAGCTCGAATTTTACCCCACTTTTACCCCACCGAGTGACTCGGCTGTCGGTGGATTCTGGCGGATTGAGGTGGAAGGCGATCGGGGCTGTAGTGCCCGAATTTGCTGGGTTTCGGCCTGCCAAGGCTGGCCATTGACATCCATGAAGAACCACGTAAAAGACGCATGGGGTGCAAGGGGTCGAGTGTTCGAATCACTCCGTCCCGACCAAACTCCAAAGAATCCAGTCACTTAGCGGTGACTGGATTCTTTTATGCCTGTCCGTTTTTCTCTGTTTGGCAATTTTGCCCCACTATATACCCCTCAAATTTCAGCTACCTAAAAGCACCTATGTATTCTCCAGGGTGCTCAAAGCTTGTTCACCCTCGAAAAAAGCCTTTGCCTGGCTCAGGATGAGCCTGGCGCGCCGCTTTGACATCAAGGCTGCAATGACCGTTACACGAATCACCCAAGCCGCTCTGATTGCCTTTGCTGTTCGTGTATTGCGGCCATGAACGTTTGCATCGCCGAGGAGAGTACCCGGTTGCGCCGTGTAATCAGCCCATAAGGCGGTAAGCGGGGCTCCAGCAGGATCGGCAGTATCGCCAGCAGATGGCGACCCGGGTAGTCATCGATCACCGAGCGTGGGGTAATGCCGATCATGTCGGTCTGCTGCAGCAACGCCAGTAAGGTCATGATCGAGGTGGTCTCGACGATGCTGCTGGGCAGGTCGATACGGGCGTTGTGAAATGCCTGGTTGACGATGTTGCGCATTGGGCTTGGATGCGGCTGCAATACCCAGGTCATTTCTTGAAGTTCGGTCCAGGCGATCTTTTTCGCCTTGGCCAGGGGGTGCTGGGCGCCGGTGATCACACACAGGGCCTCTTCGCCCAGGCTGTCGAACTGCAGGTCTTCGGCGCGCGCATTGCTGGGGATGCGGCCCAGCACCACATCGAGCTGGTCCTGCTGCAGGGCCTGCACCAGCACGTCGCTGGTGTCGACCTGCAGGCTCATCGACAAGCGCGGGTGGCTCTGCTTGAGCGTGGCGATGGTGCGCGTCAGCAACCCGGAGGCCAGGGCCGGAATGGCGCCGATGGTGACCCGGCCGAGGTTGCCTGACTCGAGGGCGACCATTTCCTCACGCATGCCGGACAGCTCGGCGAAGATCATCCGTGCGTAATAGATCAGTGTTTCGCCGAACGGCGTGGCGCGCATCCCACGGGCCAGGCGTTCGAACAGTTCGACGCCGAGCAGGTCCTCGGCCTCGTGCAGCATCTTGGTCGCGGCCGGTTGAGTCATGCCGATCTCCTCGGCGGCACGGCGCAGCGAGCCGAGTTCGTCCAGGGCCAGCATCAGGCGCAGTTGCCGCAGGCGCAGGCGGCTGTGGATGATATTGGCGTCGGGGATGCGGGACATGGTCTGGCTCGTGGTCATGGAGGTCGCCAAGATTGACAAGAAATGCAGGAGGGCGCCAGCGGTGGGGGCAGGCAACGCCCCCGCCGCTGGCAGTTTTCAGGCGTTACGGCGTGCCAGGTGGCGGCCGACGCCGGCACGCAGCCCGGCGACGGCCCTGGCCAGCAACGGCCAGCACAGCATCAGCAGTGCCGCGCCGGTCAGGCTGCCGACCAGCGGGTTGGACCAGAAGATTGACAGTTCCCCGTCGGAAAACAGCATCGACTGGCGGAAGGCGTCCTCGGCCTTGTCGCCCAGCACCGCAGCCAGCACCAGTGGCGCGATCGGGTAACCGAGCTTCTTGAACAGATAGCCCAGGGCACCGAACACCAGCATCAGGCCCACGTCGGTCATCGAGTTGTGCACCGAGTAGGCGCCGATGGCGCAGACCATGATGATGATGGGCGCAATGATCGAGAACGGGATGCGCAGGATCGAAGCGAACAGCGGCACGGTGGCCAGCACCACGATCAGGCTGACGACGTTGCCCAGGTACATGCTGGCGATCAGCCCCCAGACAAAATCGTGCTGCTCGACGAACAACGTCGGCCCTGGGTGCAAGCCCCAGATCATCAGGCCGCCGAGCATCACTGCCGCAGTCGCCGAGCCAGGGATACCCAGCGTCAGCATTGGCAGCAGGGCACTGGTGCCGGCGCTGTGGTCGGCGGTTTCCGGGGCAATCACACCTTCCACCTCGCCACTGCCGAAGCGCTCGCGGTGCCTGGAGAAGCGCCGCGCCAGGCTGTAGCTCATGAAGGACGCTGCGGTCGGGCCGCCGGGGGTGATGCCCATCCAGCAGCCGACCAGGGCGCTGCGCAGCCAGGTCAACCAATAGCGTGGCAGTTTGGCCCAGGTGCGCAGGATCACCATCGGCGTGATGCGTGCCCGTTCGCCCCGGAACACCAGGCCTTCCTCGACCGTGCAGAGGATTTCGCCAATGCCGAACAGGCCGATGACCGCGACCTCGAAGCTCAGGCCGGACAGCAGCCAGGGTTGGTCGAAGGTCAGGCGCAACTCGCCAGACACCGTATCCATGCCTACCGTGGCCATGCCAAAGCCGATCATCATCGCCACCACGGTCTTCAGCGGCGGGTTCTTGCTCAGGCCGATGAAGGTGCAGAACGCCAGCAGGTAGACCGCGAAGAACTCCGGCGAACTGAACTCCATGGCAAAGCTGGCGATGCGCGTGGACAGGAAGGTCAGCAACAGCACGCCGACCAGGGCGCCGAGCAGCGCCGAGGTGAACGCGGCTGTCAGCGCTTCGCCGGCCTGGCCGTTGCGTGCCATTGGATAACCGTCGAAGGTGGTCGCCACCGAGGACGGCTCACCCGGGATATTGAACAGGATCGAAGTGATCGAACCGCCGAACAACGCCCCCCAGTACATGCACGACAACAGGATGATTGCAGACACCGGTTCCATGGTGAACGTCAGCGGCAGCAGCAGTGCCACGCCGTTCGGCGCGCCCAGCCCTGGCAGCACGCCGACCAGAATGCCCAGCAGCACGCCTACTACCATCAGCCCGAGGTGGTGGGCGGTGAGGATCAGGCTCATGCCCTGCATCAACGAATCGATTTCGCTCATGGCCGCAGCCCTCCCAGGTAGCTGGCCAGGTCACCCAGCACGCCGGCTTCCAGCGGTACCTTGAACCACACCGCGAAAATCAGGTAACTGGCCAGCGCCGCGCCGCAGGCCACCAGGGCGATGGTCAGGCGCCCATGGCCCTGGCCGGCCTTGCGCGCGCGCCACATGAACCAGGCGATGAACAGTACCGAGGCCAGGTAGATACCGGCGAACGGCATGGCGGCGACATAGGCGGCGATCGGCAGAAACACCGCCAGCACCCGGCGGAACGCCTGGCGGCCAACGAACGCTTGCGTCATGGCTTGCCGGTGCAGCAGGGCTGGCAGCAGGTTGCCGAGGCTGGCGCAGGTCAGCAGCAGGCCGATGTAGAAGGGGAAGTAACCAGCCTCAGGGCCGGCATCGCCCCAACCGATGCCGATTGCCAGGCTGCCGTGCATGACGATGCCACCCAATGCGGCGGTGAACAGCGCCAGGCCAATCTCCACCCAGCGGGTGGTGATCAGCGGCTTGTCTGCGGTCGTGTTCATGATGCTCTCCCTTGCGCCGGTCACTGGCGCAGCCAGCCGGCATCCTTGAACAGCGGGATGACCCGCGCACGGTCCTGCTCGATGTAGCTCACCAGTGCCGGGCCTTCGAGGAAGGTCGGGGCCAGTGCCGAGCGCTCGACGTAAGCCTTGAACTCAGGGGTCTGGCTGACCTTGCGCAGCAGTTCGACGTAGAAAGCGCGTTGCGCGTCGTCGATGCCGCCCGGCAGGAACACCGTGCGCGGGAAGCGGTACTGGTCGATGCCCAGGCCCTGCTCATGGCAGGTAGGGATATCGGCCCAGGACTGTTCGGCGGTGACTTTCTCCTGGTAGATCATGCGTTCTCGGCTGAACACGCACAGCGGCCGCACCTGGCCGCCGCGCCACTGGCTAAGGCTTTCGGCGGGGTTGTTGAGGTTGGCGGCGATGTGTTTGCCAGCCAGCTGGATCGAGGCTTCGCTGCCGCTCTTGAAGGGAATGTAGGTAAGTTTGTTGCCGACTTGTTTGCCGATCAGCAAGGCCAGGGTCTGGTCGACATCCTTGGACTGGCTGCCGCCAAAGCGCAGCTTGCTGGTGTTGTCGGCCAACGCGCCCTTGAGCGCGGCCGCGTCGGCCCAGGGGGCGTCCTGATAGGTCCAGAGGATGAAGTCGTCTTCGGCGACCGCCGCCACCGGCGTCAGGTCGGTCCACTGGTAACCGAGCTTGGCCACCAGCGGCAACAGGTAGACGTTGTTGGTGCCGATCACCAGCTTGTTCGCGTCGCCCCGGGCCAGTTTCATGTCGAGGAAGGCTTCGGCGCCGTTGCCGCCGCCTTTGTTGAGGACCACGGTGTTGACGTCCAGCAGGTGGTGCTGGCTGATCGCCGACTGGATCAGCCGCGCCAGCTGGTCGGTACCACCGCCAGGCCCACCGGCGACGAGGATCTCGACGTTCTTCTCGGGTTTCCAGGCCTCGGCGGCGGCGGGCAGGGCAGTGGCGCAGAACAGGCTGCAGCCGGCCAGGAACGACGACAGGTGACGCGCGTAGGCGTATCGCATGGGTGACCTCTTTGTTGTCTTTGTTATGGGTCAGCGGAGTGTGCGAAGGGCGGTGATAAGCGTCTACTCAAAATTGCCTATACATCGATAGCCCAGGGTTATGCCACAGCGATAACCACAGGCAATGGCTGTATGAGCAGCTTTGATTAGACGGTTATCGTTGCCACGGCCCATAGTGGCCAGGCCGGAAAACACCCGAACACAACAATAACAACCAGAGGTACCTCCCATGGCTCAGGCACAAACCGCTGTGCTTAACGCCGGGCGCTCGGCCGACCAGGCCACTGCCCTGAAGGCCAGCAACGTCCGCTGGCGTATCTTCGCCATCATTTTCGCGCTCACGGTGATCAACCTGATCGACCGTGTTTCCCTGTCGATCGCCATGCCCACCATAGCTGCCGAGTTCGCGCTGACGCCGAGCATGCAGGGGCTGATCCTGAGCAGTTTCTTCTGGGCCTACGCCTTGCTGCAGATCCCGGGTGGCTGGCTGATCGATCGCTATGGCCCGCGTCGGGTGATCGGTTGGTCGACCGGCCTGTGGGGCACCTTCCAGACGCTGGCGGCTTTCGCCACCGGGGGCCTGTCGCTGATGTTCGCCCGGGTGGCCCTGGGCGCTGCAGAGGCGCCACTGTTCCCGTCGGGCGGCAAGCTCAATTCGCTGTGGCTGGGTGCCAACGAGCGCAGCCGCGGGGCGGTGCTGATGGACTGCGGTGGCCCGCTCGGCGCTGCGCTGGGCGGGCTGATCATTGCCTACCTGATCGCCGTGCTCGGTTCCTGGCGCATCGCCTTTTTCGTCGCCGGCATCGCCACCCTGGCCATGGCCTGGCTGGCCTGGCACTACCTGCGCGACAACCCCGCCGAACATGCGGCGGTCAACCAGGCTGAGCTGGACACGATCAACCAGGGCCGCGCAGTGCCGCTGGCGGATGCCGCCCGGCAAACGGCCAAGGGCCTGGGCATCGCCGCGCGTTCGCTGACGGGCATCCTGCTCGGCCGCGCCAGCTGGGCCATGGTGTTCTTCGGCCTGCTGACCTGGGGGCCAAGCTACCTGGCGCATGCCCGCGGCTTCGATATCAAGGGCATCGGCGCTGCCACCTTCATCATCTTCCTGTGTGGAGCGCTGGGTTCGCTGGTCGGCGGTTTTCTGTGCGACCTGCTGATTCGCAAGGGCGTGCGCCGCGGCCTTGCCGCCAAGGGCCTGCTGACCTTGTCTGGCCTGGTTGCGCTGTGCGCCTTCCTGCTGTTGCCTGGCCTGAGCGATGCCTACGCTGCTGTCGCGCTGCTGTCACTGACCGCCTTCTTCCTGATGTGGGGCAGCTTGTACTGGAGCTTCCCGGCGTTGCTCGCTGCACCGTCGCGAGTCGGCCTGATCGGCGGCGTGATGAACCTGGCCGGCAGCCTGGGCGGCATTGTCGTGCCGATCCTGGTGGGCGTGCTGCTGCAGCACTTGGGGGGCTACCCCGCAGTGCTCGGTTTCTTTGCCCTGTGCTCGGCACTGTTCATCGTCGGCACCCTGTTGATTTCGCTGGACAAGACCGAGGTGAACCATGGCTGAGCTGTACGACGGGCCGATCGTCGATGCCCACCATCATTTCTGGGACCCTGCCAACAACCCCCATCCGTGGCTGTCGGGCAGCGAGAACATCCCGTTCCGCTATGGGGACTACAGCGCCATCAAGCGCCGTTACTTCCCCCAGGACTATTTTGCCGATGCCGGCACGCATCGGGTGATCGAGACGGTGTATGTGGAAACCGAATGGGACCCACGCGACCCGATTGGCGAAACCCGCTTCATCCATACCCTGGCCGCGCGTTATGGCGCGCCCAACGCAGTGGTCGCCCAGGCCTGGCTGCACGCCCCTGATGCCGCCGACGTAATCGTCGCCCAGGCAAGTTTCGAGCGGGTGCGCAGCGTGCGCCACAAGCCGGGTGGGCCGACTCACCCCTCAGAAGCCGGCCGCTCGCGCAGCCTGATGAGCGATGAGCAATGGCGCCGGGGCTATGCCGAACTTGGCCGCCACGGTCTGCACTTCGACTTGCAGACCCCGTGGTGGAACCTCGACGAGGCGGCGCAACTGGCCCGCGACTTTCCGGACACCTTGCTGATCCTCAACCACGCCGGGCTGCCTTCGGACCGAAGCGAGCAGGGCCTGGCCAATTGGCAGGCGGCCATGGCGCGCTTCGCCGAATGCACCAACGTCGCGGTGAAGATTTCCGGCATCGGCCTGCCTGGCACGCCGTGGCGCGCCGATGACAACGCCTGGATCGTGCATCAGGTGATCGAACTGTTCGGCAGCGAGCGGGCGATGTTCGCCAGCAACTTCCCGGTCGACGGCCTGTGCGGCAGCTTCGATGACATCTATGGCGGCTTCAAGCGCATCGTCGCCGACCTGCCGCGCACGTCCCAGGAACAGCTTTTCTACCGCAATGCACGGCGCATCTACCGCACCGTGCCCGACACCTTGCGCCACGCCCAGGTGCCGACCGACAAGAGGACCCCCGCATGAGCAACCAACCCCTCCCGCGCCTGGCCATGGTGCTGGGTGACCCGGCCGGTATCGGCCCCGAGCTGATCGCCCGCCTGCTGGCCGAGCCAGAGGTACGGGCGAAGGCGCACGTGGTACTGATCGCCGACGAGCAGGAGCTGCGTCGGGGCATGCAGATTGCCGGGTGCGAATTCCCATATCGGCGTATCGACGCGCTGGCTTCACTGGACTTCAGCGACGAAACGCCGCTGCTGTTTGCCTATCGCGGTGACGCCCAGGGCGCCTTCCCGCGCAGCGAAGCCAGCGTGGTCGGCGGGCGCTACAGCCTGGACACGCTGGCGGTCGCGCTGGAGCTGACCCAGGCGGGCAAGACCGACGCCATTCTGTTCGGCCCGTTGAACAAGACCTCGCTGCACATGGCCGGGATGGGCCACAGCGATGAACTGCACTGGTTTGCCGAGCGCCTGGACTTCGCCGGGCCGTTCTGTGAATTCAACGTGCTCGATGCGCTGTGGACCTCGCGGGTCACTTCGCACGTGGCCCTGGCAGAGGTGCCGGGCCTGCTCAGCCAGCAGCGGGTGCTGGAGGCCATCGGCCTGATCGATACCGCGCTCAAGCGCAACGGCCTGCAGCGACCACGCATCGGTGTGTGCGGGCTGAACCCGCACAACGGCGACAACGGCAGCTTTGGCCGCGAGGAGCTGGACATCATCGGCCCGGCCGTACAGAGGGCGGCAGAGCAGGGGATCGACGCCGATGGCCCGTACCCGGGCGACACCATCTTCCTCAAGGTGCAGGGTGACGCCCAGGCGTTCGATGCGGTGGTGACCATGTATCACGACCAAGGCCAGATCGCGATCAAGCTGATGGGCTTCTCCCGTGGCGTGACCGTGCAAGGCGGCCTGCCTATCCCCATCACCACCCCGGCCCACGGCACCGCCTTCGACATCGCAGGCCTCGGCAAGGCCAATGTCGGCGCCACCCGCCAGGCATTCGAAATCGCCTGCCGCATGGGGCGCAACGCCCGCTGAGTACTCGGCGGCTCCGTTCGGGGCTGCCTCTTTTCTGACCACAACCCGTGCCTGGAGCCTGCTGGCTCCACGGCCGGTTTCACCCCGGAAAAAGGAAAAACAACAATGACAAAAGCCTTTTCTCACCTGCGCAGCGCCGGTGCACTTGCCCCGTGCCTGCTGGCCACCCTGGCACAGGGCGCCCATGCCGAGGGTTTCGTCGACGACGCCAGCGTCACCCTGGGCCTGCGCAACCTGTACTTCAACCGCGACTTTCGCCAACCGGGTGCGGCGCAGTCCAGGCAGGAGGAATGGGCCCAGGGCTTTCTTCTGCAGGCCAGCTCTGGTTACACGCCCGGAGTGCTGGGCGTGGGTATCGACCTGATCGGCCAACTGGGAGTGAAGCTCGACAGCAGCCCGGCGCGCAGTGGCTCGGGGCTGCTGCCTCGGCACAGCGACGGCCGGGCGGCAGACGAGTTTTCGCGCCTCGGCGTGGCGCCCAGGCTGAAGTTGTCGAAAACCGAACTCAAGTTCGGTGAACTGATGCCTGAACTGCCCATCCTGCTGCGCAATGATGGGCGCCTGCTGCCGCAGACGTTCCAGGGTGGCATGCTCAGCTCCAGGGAAATCGACGGCCTGCACCTGCAGGCCGGGCAGATGCGCTCGTTGAGCCAGCGCAATTCCACCAACCATGAAGACCTTTCGGTGGATGGTCGGGGCGGGGTGTTCGCCGATCGCTTCGACTACTTCGGTGGCGAATACCGCTTCAATGCCGACCGCACCCAGGTCGGTCTATGGCAGGCCCGGCTGGAGGATATCTACCAGCAGCGTTACTACAGCGTGAGCCACAAGCAGAAGGTTGGCGAGTGGACCTTGAGCGCCAACGCCGGGTGGTTCACCACCCGCGAGGACGGCAGCGAAGCACTCGGCGCCCTCGACAACCGGGCGTTGACCGGTTTCCTCAGCGCCAGGCGCGGCGGGCACACCGTCGGCGCCGGCTACCAGCGCATGTATGGTGATGACGGGATGATCTACATCGCCGGTACCAGCACCCCGTTGGTCAACGACATTCAGGTGCGCAACTTTACCACCGCAGGGGAGCGCTCGTGGCAGGCGCGCTACGACTACGACTTCGTCGCCCTTGGCATCCCCGGACTGGCGCTGATGGCCCGCTACGTCAGCGGTGACCATGCCCAGGTGGCGGGCGGCAGCAGCGGCCAGGCCTGGGAGCGCGACCTGGATATCACCTATGTGATTCAGGACGGGCTATTGAAGAACCTTGGCGTGCGCTGGCGCAACGCTACGGTGCGTTCCAACCATGTGGCCGATGTGGACGAGAACCGGCTGATCCTCAGCTACACGCTGAAGCTGCTCTAAGCCAACCGGGGCTGCGTGCCCCCTATAACCTCGTCGCTACCAACCCGGCAAAAAGTATTACCCCAGGCTATCGATGGATACGCATAAGTGATTATCCGCATGGCCTGGACCCCTCTACAGTCAGCCCAACACCAACAACAAGAAGCCCGCCCCGGCGCTACGCGGGGCGATCAAGGCAAAACGGGGAATTCCTCCATGAGCGATCATGCCAGCACCCTGGCTTCGGCCATTTCCACCAGCCGCGCGCGGCTACTGCCCTTTCTCATCCTGATGTACGTCCTGGCCTTCATCGATCGCGCCAACGTCGGTTATGCCCGTGCGTTCCTGCAGGCCGACACGGGCCTTGGCGATGCGGCCTTCGCCTTCGGCGCCAGTATCTTCTTCATCGGCTACGCCTGCTTCGAAGTGCCCAGCAACCTCATGCTGCACCGCCTTGGCGCGCGGGTGTGGCTGTGCCGGATCATGGTCACCTGGGGGCTGGTAAGCGCGGCAATGATGTTCGCCGACACAGCCTCCACCTTCTATGTACTGCGCTTCCTGCTGGGCATTGCCGAGGCTGGTTTCTTCCCCGGCATCATCCTCTACCTCACCTACTGGTTCCCCGCCCGCAGCCGCGCCCAGGCGCTGGGCCTGTTCTACTTCGGCCTGCCGCTGGCGCTGGTGCTGGGTGGCCCGCTGTCAGGCTGGCTGCTGGAGTTCCATGGCGTGTTCGGCCTGCGCAACTGGCAGTGGCTGTTCGTCATCGAAGGGCTGCTGGCTTCGCTGGTGGGGATAGCCGCCTACTTCTATCTGGTTGACCGCCCAGGCGATGCCCGCTGGCTCAGCGATGCGCAAAAGCAGGCACTGGAAGGCCAGCTGGCCGAGGAAGATGCGCACAAGCAGGCCCAAGGGCCCCATGGCTTCCTCGGTGCGCTGCGCAATGGCCAGGTGATGAAGTTCTGCCTGGTGTACTTCACCGTGCAGATGAGTGTGTACGGCGTGGTGTTCTACCTGCCCACACGCATTGCCAGTTTTCTCGATGGCCAGGTGGGCCTTAGCGTCGGCCTGTACACCGCCATCCCTTGGGCCTGCGCCCTGGTGGTCACGCGGCTGGTGACCCGCTATGCCGACCGCAGCGGCCTGCATCGGCAACTGGCGGTGGCCATGCTGGCCATGGCGGCAGCGGGCATCGCCGCTTCGGCGCTGGCCGGCAGCCTGCCGCTGGTGGTACTGGCCTTCTGTTTCGCCGCTGCCGGGTTCGTCGCCGTGCAACCGCTGTTCTGGACCTTGCCCACCGGCTACCTCAGTGGTGCGGCGGCGGCCAGTGGCATTGCCCTGATCAACTCGCTGGGCAACCTCGGCGGCTTCGTTGCCCCCAACCTCAAAACCCTGACTGAAACCCTGTTCGCTGACCCACGTGCCGGCATGTTCGCCTTGGCGGTGGTCGGTGTGCTGGGTGCCTGGCTGCTGTCCCGACTGAACGCTTCCCGACCCACTCCAGCCCCGCTGGAACCTGCGCGGGTCGGCTGATCAACACACTCTAGTGAGAGGAACTTCAAACATGAAAATCAAAGCTGTCCGTACCCGCGTGTTCGAGTGGAAAGGCAAGGTGGTACCGCCCCAGGCGCACTTCTGCACCAACGCCAGCGACATCCTGTTCGAGCGCGGCGATGCCATGGGCTCGTTCCGCTTTCACGGCTGGCTGGTGGTAGAGATCGAAACCGACACCGGCATTGTCGGTATCGGCAACTGCGCCCTGGCGCCACGTGTGGCCAAGGAGATCATCGACCTGTACCTGGCACCGATCTGCATCGGCGAAGACCCGTTCGACAGCGAGTACATCTGGCAGAAGATGTACCGCCGCACCCACGCCTGGGGGCGCAAGGGCATCGGCATGGCGGCGATCTCGGCGATCGACCTGGCGATCTGGGACATCATGGGCAAGGCGGTGAACAAGCCGGTGTTCAAGCTGCTGGGTGGGCGCACCAAGGAGAAGATCTGGGCCTACGCGTCCAAGCTGTACGCCAACGATAACCTCGACCTGTTCCTTGAGGAGGCCCAGGGTTACCTCAACCAGGGCTTCACCGCCCTGAAGATGCGCTTTGGCTACGGCCCCAAGGATGGCCCGGCCGGCATGCGCCGCAACATCGAACAGGTGCGTGCGCTGCGCGAACTGGCCGGCCCCGATGTCGACATCATGCTCGAATGCTACATGGGCTGGACGCTGGAATACGCCCGGCGAATGCTGCCGAAGCTGGCCGAGTTCGAGCCACGCTGGCTGGAAGAACCGGTGATCGCCGATGACATCGAAGGCTATATCGAGCTGAAGAAGATGGGCATCATGCCGATCTCCGGCGGTGAGCACGAATTCACCGGGCATGGCTTCAAGGACCTGCTCGAGCGCCGCGCGGTAGACGTGATCCAGTACGACACCAACCGTGTCGGTGGCATCACCGCGGCGCGCAAGATCAACGCCATGGCCGAGGCCTGGTCGGTGCCCGTCATTCCCCACGCCGGGCAGATGCACAACTATCACCTGACCATGGCCAGCACCGCCTCGCCGATGGCCGAGTTCTTCCCGGTGTTCGACGTCGAGGTCGGCAACGAGCTGTTCTACTACGTGTTCAAGGGCGAGCCGCAACCGGTCAATGGCTACATCCAGCTGGATGACGACAAGCCGGGGCTGGGCCTGGAAATTTCCGAGGAATACCTCAAGGACTTCAACATCATCGAATGACTGTGCAGGGCGCCGCCCTGCGCGTGCGCCCGGCCTTGGAAGGAGTGTTAACGATGCGTCTGATTCAATTTGAAGATCAGGCCGGCCAGCGCCGGGTCGGCGTGGTGGAGGGCGAGCGCGCCCTGGAAGTCCGCGGCGTCACCAGTACCCGCGAACTGGCCCTACAAGCCATCGCCGGTGGCCGCGACCTGGCCAGCCAGGTGCAGGCCATTGGCCTGGGCGAAGACCATGACTACCTGGCGCTTTTGGCGGCAGGCCGAGTGCTGCCACCGCTGGACCACGAAGACCCGGCGCATTGCCTGGTCACCGGCACCGGCTTGACCCACCTGGGCAGCGCTGCCACCCGCGACAAGATGCACCAGCAGCAAGCCGAGGGCGCCGTTACCGACAGCATGCGCATGTTCCAGTGGGGGCTTGATGGCGGGCGTCCACCGGCCGGCGAGCAGGGCGCGCAACCGGAGTGGTTCTACAAGGGCGATGGCGCCATTGTCGTGCGCCCCGGTGCCGACTTGCCGCTGCCAGCGTTCGCCGAAGATGCCGGCGAGGAGCCGGAACTGGTCGGGCTGTATGTGATTGGCCAATGCGGCACGCCGTTCCGCCTGGGCTATGCGCTGGGCAACGAGTTCTCCGACCATGTGATGGAGCGGCGCAACTACCTGTACCTGGCGCATTCCAAGTTGCGCGCCTGCAGCTACGGCCCGGAGCTGCGCCTGGGTGCATTGCCTTCGCACCTGGAGGGCAGCAGCCGGATCCTGCGTGATGGCCAGGAGCTGTGGCGCAAGCCGTTCCTGTCCGGCGAGCAGAACATGTGCCACAGCTTCGAGAACCTTGAGTTCCACCACTTCAAGTACGCCCAGTTCCTGCGCCCGGGGGATGTCCACGTGCATTACTTCGGCACTGCCACCTTGTCGTTCGCCGACGGTATCCAGGCCAGGCCGGGCGACACCTTCGAGGTCAGCCTCGATGCCTTCGGCCAGCCCCTGCGCAACGGCATCGTCGCGGCGCCACAGGTGGTTCGCCCTGGCGTGGTGAAAAGCCTCTGAGTTTTCCCTTGCAGCAACAGGAGTCACACATGTCTGGAAGCAACTTCATCGGCGGCGCGCGCAGCGCCGCTGGCACCGTGCAACTGCACAGTATCGACGCTCGCACGGGTGAAGCTTTGCCTGTGGCCTTCACCCAGGCCACCGCCGAGGAGGTGGATGCTGCGGCACGGGCCGCCGAGCAAGCCTTTGCCGGTTACAACAGCCTGGCGCCGGTGCGTCGTGCGCAGTTCCTCGATGCCATCGCCGAGCAGCTGGATGCGCTGGGCGAAGCCTTCATCGCCACGGTCTGCCGCGAAACCGCACTGCCAGCGGCACGCATCCAGGGCGAACGCAGCCGTACCAGCAACCAGCTGCGGTTGTTCGCCCAGCTGCTGCGCCGGGGTGACTACCTGGGCGCGCGCATCGACCGGGCACAGCCCGAACGCCAGCCGCTGCCGCGCCCGGACCTGCGCCAGTACCGTACCGGCGTCGGCCCGGTGGCGGTGTTCGGCGCCAGCAACTTCCCGTTGGCATTCTCCACCGCCGGTGGCGACACCGCCGCCGCCCTGGCCGCCGGTTGCCCGGTGGTGGTCAAGGCGCACAGCGGTCACATGGCCACGGCCGAATACGTCGGTGAAGCCATCCAGCGCGCTGCCGAGGCCACCGGCATGCCCGCCGGCGTATTCAACATGATCTATGGCGCAGGCGTCGGCGAGGCGTTGGTGCGCCACCCGGCAATCCAGGCGGTGGGCTTCACCGGTTCGCTAAAGGGCGGCCGCGCCCTGTGCGACCTGGCAGCAGCGCGCCCGCAGCCGATACCGGTGTTCGCCGAGATGAGCAGCATCAACCCGGTGCTGGTGCTGCCGGCGGCCCTGCAGTCCAGGGGCGAGCAGGTGGCCGCCGAGCTTGCGGCTTCGGTGGTACTGGGGTGTGGGCAGTTCTGCACCAACCCTGGCCTGGTCATCGGGATTGCCGGGCCGGCCTTCTCAGCCTTCGTGGCGGCGTTGAGCGCACGCATGGCGGATCAGCCGGGGCAGACCATGCTCAACGCGGGCACCTTGCGCAGCTATGCCAGCGGCGTCGGGCGGTTGCACCGGCACCCCGGCGTGCGTCACCTGGCAGGGCCCGAGCAGCAAGGGAACCAGGCCTTTGCGCAGCTGTTCCAGGCTGATGTCAGTCTGTTGTTGGAGGGTGATGAGCTGTTGCAGGAGGAAGTCTTCGGCCCGACCACGGTGGTGGTCGAAGCCGCTGATGAAGCTCAACTGCGAGACGCCTTGCAGAGCCTGCATGGCCAGCTGACCGCCACGCTGATCGCCGAGCCCGCGGATCTCGAGCGCTTCGCTGCGCTGGTGCCGGTGCTTGAACGCAAGGCTGGCCGCCTGCTGGTCAATGGCTATCCGACCGGGGTCGAGGTGAGCGATGCGATGGTGCACGGTGGGCCGTATCCGGCAACCTCGGATTCCCGAGGGACGTCGGTGGGGACCTTGGCCATTGACCGGTTCCTGCGGCCGGTCTGCTATCAGGGCTATCCGGGTTGGCTGCTACCCGATGCGCTGAAGGATGCCAACCCACTTGGCATCAATCGCCTGTTGGATGGTGTCACCACGCGTGAGTCCGCCGCGCCCCTTTAGCGATGACAAGTCGCTCCATGGGGTTGCGTGCTGCTCAACCCGGCTGCGAAGCGTAGGCAGCATAAGCCGATGTCACCAGCCAGCCGCAGTCCACCGGCAGGATCGCGCCAGTGATGGCCGAAGCGCCCGGTGAGCACAGGAAATGAATGGTCTCGGCCACTTCCGCCGGGTCGACGAAGCGGCGCAGCGCTGACTTGTCCACCACCGCCTTCGGGTCGCGTTCGCCGCTGTCGATGCGGGCCTGCATGGCGGGGGTGAGGGTGTAGCCCGGTGCCACGGCATTCACCCGCACACCATGCGGCCCCCACTGCGCCGCCATCACCTGGGTCAGCATGTGCAGCCCAGCCTTGCCCACGGCATAGCCGATCTGCGCCGACGGGCGGAAGCTGGTCAGCGAGCACAGGTTGATGATGCTGCCGCTACCCACCTCGCACATCGGCCGGGCCAACTCCCTTGAGATCAGTAACGTGCCGCGTACGTTCACGTTCTGCAGCCGGT
This sequence comes from Pseudomonas sp. NPDC008258, assembly GCF_042956345.1. NCBI lineage: Bacteria > Pseudomonadati > Pseudomonadota > Gammaproteobacteria > Pseudomonadales > Pseudomonadaceae > Pseudomonas > Pseudomonas sp. NPDC008258. The sequence goes on along the minus strand of NZ_JBIBGE010000016.1, from coordinate 106,612 downwards.
CGTATTCCTCGATGTCCAGGTCGAACAGGTGCACGGCGTTCTGCAGCAACCCGCCCGAATTGACCAAGGTGTCCGGCACGCCATAGGTGTCGAGCACATGCCGGCAGAAGGTTTTTACCGCTTGCTCCGATGACACGTCGAGCTTGCAGGCATGCACCGATGCTCCGGCCTCGCGCAACTCGCCGGCCAGGTGTTCGGCCCGTTCGATGTTGATATCGCCGATCACCACGGTGCAGCCAGGTTGCCTGGCAAAACGGCGCACTGTTGCTTCACCGATACCGCTCGCACCGCCTGTTACCACGATTACTGACTGGTTTTTGGACATTTGCGCCTCGCTTGCGTCGCCGTTTGTTGTCGATCAGATGTCGACATAATGGTTGTACAGTGCGTTTTTGTTGTCAACAAATCTGAGGTGCGCTGGCGAAAAGAAAAAATAAATCCACTTAAATCAATTAGATAAAAAGTATCTGGAATTTTTACAACGAAAATGCGTTGACATGTGTCGGCAAAGGGTCGACAACATAGGCGTGCAATTTGATGGATTTCCCGGGCGCGGCGACAGGGCTAAGGCGTCGCGGCCAGCACTTGGTGCAATCGCATTGGGTGGGGAGAGAAAGCAATAAACCGAAGCCAGAGCGTCAACGACACTGCCTTGAAACTGTGTGGTTTCCCAATTCGAATAATAGAGAGGCTCTGAGATGTTCCAGTTAACCCATGTGGTCAAAACGCTAACAGCCGTCTCGTTGGCAGCGGCTGCCCTTTGTGCAGGCTCGGCCAATGCAGCCGATGCGTCCGACAGCTGGAAAGCGGTGAGGGATGCAGGCGTGCTGCGCTGTGGCGCCGCCACTTCGCCGCCCTATGTGATGCGCGACCCGAAAACCGGCACTTACTCCGGCCTGTTCCCAGACCTGTGCAAGCAGTTCGGCGAAGAGGTGTTGAAAGTGAAGGTGCAGTTCGTCGACACCAGTTGGGACAACATCGTCGCCGGGCTTCAGTCCTCGAAGTGGGACATCTCTTTGGCGCTCAACGACACCCCGGAGCGACGCAAGGCCATTACCTTTTCCAGGCCCGCTATCGGTTACAGCGTCAACTTCGCCTACAACAGCAAGAACCCCAAGCTTGCCGGGGGCGTCAACACGGTGGCGGATGTCGACAAACCGGGCATGAGCGTTGCGGTGATGTCTGGTACGGCTCAGGACAAGGCCATTACCGCGCTGCTCAAGCAAGCCAGGATCGTACGCTTGCCAGGCTTCGACGAAACCCGTTTGTCGTTGATGTCCAAGCGCGCCGACTTCCTGGCTGACGACAGCATGACCAACACCTTGCTGACCTCGGCGCACCCGGACTGGGCCAAGACTTTCACGCCTTCGCCCAAGCTGGCTGAGCAGGGCATCAACCTGGGGCTGAACAAGAACACCCCGGCATCGGACATTGCGGTGCTGGACGCCTTCATCGAGCAGAAGATCAGCTCGGGCGACATGGACAAGCTGACCAAGCACGCGGTGGATGTGTCGCTGGCCACCAGCAATTGATTCCGGCGGGGCTTGCGCAGTGCGCGCAAGCACCGTTGCCCCAGAACCCCGCACCCACCGAGGGACACCATGATTAGCTCCACCTATAAATGTATCGAAGGCCACACCGGGGGCATGCCGGTGCGCATGGTCATCAGCGGCGCCCCGGTGCTTGAAGGCGCCGACATGAATGCGCGCCGCCTGTTCTTTGTTGAACATTACGACTGGCTGCGCCGGGCATTGATGCTCGAACCCAAAGGCCACGGGCAAATGTCGGGCACGCTGTTCTATCCACCCATGTCGGCCAACGCTGACTTCAGTTTGCTGTTCATCGAAACCACCGGCTGCCTGCCCATGTGTGGCCACGCAACGATCGGTTCGGTGACGTTCGCCATCGAGGCCGGGCTGGTCGAACCCAAGACCCCAGGCGTGGTGGTGATCGACGTGCCGGCAGGGCAGGTGACCGCCCGCTATGAATATAATGGCGAGCGCGTCACCGGCGTGCGCTTCACCAACGTTGCCTCGTTCCTGCTGCACAAGGATTTGAAGGTGAGCATTCCGGCCCTGGGTGAACTGACCGTCGATGTGGCCTATGGCGGCAACTTCTACCCCATCGTCGAGGTTCAACCGAACTTCCCCGGTGCCGAGTGCTTCAGTGCCACGCAATTGCTGGACATGGGGCGCCAGGTGCGTGACCAGGTCAACCTGGCCGTCGATGTGGTGCACCCGGATTTCCCGCTGATTCGCGGCGTAAGGCATTGCATGTGGACCGGCCCGGCGCAAGCTGAAGGGGCCCACGGGCGCGGGGTGGTGATTTCCGGCGATCAGATCATCGACCGCTCGCCCTGTGGCACCGGCACCTCGGCCAGGGTCGCGCAGCGCCATGCCCGCGGCCTGCTCGATATTGGCCAGCCCTACCGGCACGAAAGCATCATCGGCAGCTACTTCATCGGCCGCGCCGAAGCCAAGGCCGCCTTGGTGTCGGGCTTGCAGGCGGTCTACCCGAGCGTCGAAGGGCGCGCCTGGATCACCGGGCGCAGCGAACACTACGTCGACGATTCAGACCCGTATGCCACCGGCTTCAGTCTGGACGACTTCCAGCCGTGACCGGCGGGGTGGAATGGCGGCTCGTGGGGTTGTAACCTGCATGAAAGCTTGAAGGGCCTGGTGTCGGCATGTTGTCGACACCGTCTTTGTCGATGCCTTGGCCCTGAGGTATAGTGCCGCTTTGCAGTCAGGCCTACACGTGTTGCCTGCCCCCTAGGAACCCGGAACATGGCCAAAGTTACAGAACCGCAAACCCAGAAAGCCACCGGCGCCTCGCGCGTCTACACCATCCTGCGTGATGAAATCCTTACGATGAAGCTTGCGCCGGGCACGGCGCTGGATGAAATCGGCCTGTCCGAGCGCTTCGACCTGTCACGCTCGCCTATCCGTGAGGCGCTGGTGCGGCTGTCAGCCGATGGCCTGGTGTCGATCCTGCCCAACCGCAGCACCATCGTCTCGCAAATGGATTTTCGCCGCATCCCGGAGTTTCTCGACGCCCTGGACCTGTTGCAGCGGGTGACCACCCGGCTGGCGGCCCTGCACCGTTCGCCGCTGGAACTGGCCGACATACGCACCGCCCAGAAGGCCTACGAAAAGGCCATCGCCAACTGCGTCAAGACCGGCACCAGCCAGGCGATGATCGAGAAGAACTACGACTTCCACATGGCCATCGCCAAGGCTGGCCACAACGTCTACTTCGCGGACCTGTATCGGCGTTTGCTGGAGGAGGGCAGGCGCATGCTGCATTTGCACTTCGAATTCCAGACCCTCGACGAGCACATGACCGCCGAAGAAATCGGCCGCGATCACACGCAGATAGTCGATGCCATCGAGGCCAAGGATGCAGACCTGGCCGAGGAGCTGGCGCACCGCCACGCCGCCCAGTTCAAAGGGCGGTTCATGCAGTTCCTGGATCGCAACATCACCGCAAACATGACCCTCACCTATCCCTAGCTTCACGGGCCGGGCCGGGGCTTTTTGCCGGGCCGCCGCACTGCCCGGAAGGGGCTGCACGGCAGCCCCGGTGATCGTGCAGCCCTGTCCAATCCTGGGGCTGCTGCGCCCCCTTACGGCTGCGCCGTCTCCTTGGGCACGGAGTTCATCACCCCGCCCACCGCCCAATCCGAGCGCTGGTAATCGCTGATGATTACCTGGATGTGCTCCTCGGGACAGCGCGCGATGCGCGCTGTCTCACGGGTGAGCACTGCGGCCAGCTCGTTCTTCTGTTCCTGCGACCGTCCGGTCAGCAATTCGACTCTCACTATCGGCATCTGAAAACCCTCGTCGTGATCTTTGTTGGGAACATGATGGTCATTATTTTGGTCGACCAAATGTCGACACAATGCTGTTCCTGATCCGATTCCGTGTCAATGACCGGCGTGATTCGCGTGTCGTTTTTGAAATTTTCTATTTTTTTAATTCAATGTAATCAATCAGATACGCAAAAGCGCATGTGATTTTGCGACAGCCATGGTTGACACGTGTCGGCATTAGGTCGACAAAATATATCCAGACGAAACGGTACATGGCAGGCACGAACGGCCCGCTGGTGCGGGCTCAGCCGAACCCACTGCCTGTCGAGTTTTCGCGATACGACATACCGCGCACTCACTGAACGGATGGACTTCATATGGCAAGCGCACGCATTGGCGTTGATATTGGTGGCACGTTCACCGACCTGGTTTTGCTCGATGACGAAGGGCAGGTCACTTTCACGAAGGTCTCGTCCACCCCGGCCGCCCCCGAAGAGGCCGTGCTGACGGGTGTGGCACGCATCCTGGAGCAAGCCGGGCTTGCCACCAGCGACGTCACCGAGGTGCTGCACGGCACCACGGTCGGCTCCAACACCATGTTGCAGAAGGTCGGCGCCAAATGCGGCCTGATCACCACCAAGGGCTTCCGTGACGTCCTGGAAATCGGTCGGGTGCGTACGCCGACCATGTTCGACCTGTCCTGGGACAAGCCCGTCCCGCTGGTCGAGCGCCGCTACCGCTACGAGATCGACGAGCGTGTGCTGGCCACCGGCGAAGTGCTGCGTGCCACCCCGATCGACGAAGTGCTGCAGGCCGGTCGCTTCTTCCAGAGCGAAGGCGTCGAGTCGGTCGCCATCTGCTTCATCAACTCGTACAAGAACAAGGCCAACGAAGCGGCTGCCCTGGAAGCCTTCCAGCAGCACTTCCCAGGCATCAGCGTGACCGCCTCGATTTCGGTGCTGCCTGAGATGCGCGAGTACGAGCGCACCTCCACCACCGTGGTCAACGCCTACGTGCTGCCGGCCCTGCGCACCTACCTGCAACGCCTGGAATCGGGCCTCAAGCGCATCGGCGTGAAGGCACCGCTGCTGGTCAGCAACTCCAATGGCGGCCTGTCCAGCGCCGCCATCGCCCAGGACACCCCGGTGTTCTTCATCTCCTCGGGCCGCTCGGCCGGGGTGGTCGGTGCTGGCCGTCTGGGCCAGGCGCGTAACGACAAGGACCTGGTGGTCTTCGATATGGGCGGCACCACCGCCTCGGCGTCGCTGATTCACAACGGCGAACTGGCGCGTACCAACGAGTACGAGTTCCGCGCCGGCATCTCCACCCCAAGCCGCTTCATCAAGGCTGGCGGCTACATGATGCGCGTGCCGACCATCGACGTGGCCGAGGTCGGCAGTGGTGCAGGCTCCATCGCCTGGCTCGATGCCGGTGGCCTGCTCAACGTCGGCCCGGTGTCTGCAGGTGCCTTCCCGGGCCCTGTGTGCTACGGCATCGGCGGTGAAAAACCCACCGTGACCGACGCCAACGCAATCCTCGGCTTCCTGCCGCAGAGCCTGGCCAGCGGCACCATGCAACTGAACATCGGTGCGGCCCGCGATGCGGTCGAAACCTTGCTGGCTGGCCCGCTGGGCATCAGCGTCGAGGAGGCCGCGGTGGGCATCCGCGAGGTGGTCAACGTCAACATGGCGCGCACCATCAAGGCGGTCACCGTCGAGCGCGGCGTCGACCCGCGTGACTTCACCCTGACTGCCTTCGGTGGCTCGGGCCCGGTGCATGCCTGTGACCTGGCCCGCGCGCTGGACATGAAGCGCGTGGTGTTCCCGGCCGCGCCGGGTGTGTTCACCGCCATGGGCATGCTGGCCGGTGCGGTGGAGCGCTACTTCGTGCACCCGTCGTTGCAGCAGCTCGACAACCTCGACCTGGCCGCGCTCGAGCAGCAAGTCGCCAGGATGCGCGCCCAGGCCCAGGAGGCCCTGGCCGCCGAAGGCTACAGCGCCGACCGCATCGAGTACGTCTTCGACCTCGACATGCGCTTCCGTGGCCAGGACTACGAACTGCCGGTGCGCGTGCCGGCCAAGCTCGACGAGTCGGCCCGCGCACAACTGCGCAGCGACTTCCTGGCCGCCTACACCGCGATGTACGGCTACGCCTCCAAGGATTCCATCGAGTGCGCCAGCCTGCGCCTGCTGGCCCGTGGCGTTGCGACCAAGACCCTCGACTTCAATGACCTGCGCACCCGCAAGGGCACGGTCCAGGCCGCTGAAGCGAGCACCCGCAAGGTGTACTTCGATCGCCAGAGCGGCTGGGTCGATACCCCCATCCTGCCGCGTGCAGCGTTGACCGGCGAGGTCGTCGGCCCGGTGATCCTCGAAAGCACCGACACCACCATCGTCATTCCACCTCGCTGGCGCGCCACCGTCGACTCGATCGGCAGCGTAATCGCCACCCTGGCCTGATATTTGAGGAATAGATAGCCATGACACAACGTAACGTTGACCCAATCACGTTCGCCGTCGTCAAGAACGCCCTCGACACCATCGTCGACGATATGGCCTTCGCGGTGATGCGTACCGCGCGTTCGCCAATCATCCGTGACGTGCTCGACTATTCGGTCACCATGTGCGACGCCTCCGGCCGCATCCTGGCCCAGGCCAAGACCGTGGCCCTGCACCTGGGCGCGGTGCCTGATGCGATCGATGTGATCATCGCCAAGTACGCCGACAATGTGGCGCCGGGCGATGTGATCATCCTCAACGACCCCTATGAAGGTGGCATGCACCTGCCGGACATCTTCATGTTCAAGCCGATCTTCTTCAAAGGTCGCCTGCAGGGCTTCTCGGTGGTGATCGCCCACCACTGCGACGTGGGCGGGCGCGTGCCGGGCTCCAACGCTGCCGACTCCACCGAGATCTACCAGGAAGGCCTGCGCATCCCGCCGACCAAGCTGTACAAGGCCGGTGAAGAAAACGAGACGCTGTTCGAGATCATCAAGAAGAACGTGCGCCTGCCGGACCTGGTGCTGGGCGACCTGGGCGCGCAGCTGGCCACCTGCAATATCGGTGAACGTGAGCTGGTTCGCCTGTTCGACCGCTACGGCGAGCAGGGCCTGCGCGACTACTTCGACGAGCTGCTCGACTACGGCGAGCGCCTGACCCGCAAGGCCATTCAAGCCTGGCCGGACGGCACCTACGAGTTCCTCGACCACATCGACAACGACGGCTTCTGCGAAACCCCGATCCCGATCAAGTGCGCCGTGACCGTCAAGGGCGACCGCCTTTCGGTCGACTTCGCCGGCTCTTCGCCACAAGTGCGTGGCGCGATCAACTCGACGCTGTCGTTCGTCAAATCGGCCACCTACCTCAGCATCCGCTGCGCGCTGGACGCCGATGTGCCGAACAACGCCGGGGTGTACCGCTGCATCGACATCACCGCCCCGCAAGGTTCGATCCTCAACCCGAACATGCCGGCGCCGGTGGCTGCACGGGCCCTGACCGGCTACCGCGTGGTCGACTGCGTGCTGGGCGCGGTGGCGCAGATCGCACCGAAGAAGGTGATGGCGGCCGGCGAGGGCGGCAACACCGTGATCGCCCTGAGCGGCTACGTGGAGAACTCCATCGAGCCGTACATCCTGGTCGACATGATCAACGGCGCCTGGGGCGGCCGGCACAACAAGGACGGCATCGAAGGGGTCACCAACCCGTCGCAGAACATGTCGAACATGCCGATCGAGACGCTGGAAGCGCGCTACCCCATCGTCATGGAAGCCTACGGTTTCGCCACCGACTCCGGTGGTGCTGGCGAGTACCGCGGTGGCCTGGGCCTGGTGCGCGAGTACCGCATCCTGTCCAGGGACGTGGTTGCGCAGATTCGCTCCGACCGCGCCGTGCATGCCCCTTACGGGCTGTTCGGGGGCAAGCCGGGCGCCTGTTCGGCGAACTACCTGCGGGTCAACAACGAACTGCAGCCGCTGCCGAGCAAGTTCACCATGAACCTGGGCCGTGACGCGGTCATCCGCCACGAACAGGCCGGTGGCGGCGGCTATGGCGACCCGCTCAAGCGCAGCTTCGAGCTGATCGAGCAGGACCTGGCCAACGGCAAGATCACCCAGGCCTATGCCGAGCTCCACCACGGCGTGGTGTTTGCCAACGGCAAGCTCGACCGGGCGCACTCCCGGGCGCGCTGACGGCCAGCCGGGGCAAGGCGCGGCAGGCAGCTGCCGCGCCCATTGAACGCAAACAAGAACAACAAGCAAGGGTGGTCAAATGGCTCAAACATTGAAGCAACGACTGGCAGCGCTGGGGCATGAGTACCCTGATGCACCCAAGCCAGGCGCCAATTTCGCCGCGACTCGTCAGGTCGGCAACCTGCTGTATGTGTCCGGGCAGGTGCCCGTTGCCGGTGGCGTCGACCGCTATGTCGGGCAACTGGGGAGCGATCTCTCGCTGGAGCAGGGCCAGGCGGCTGCACAGCTGTGTGCATTGAACATCCTGGTGCAGGTGGATCGTTTCGTCGCTGGCGATTTCGCCAAGGTGGCCGGTTGTGTGCGCCTCGGCGGCTTCGTCAACGCAGTACCCGGTTTTGCCGACCACCCCAAGGTGCTCAACGGTGCTTCCGACCTGATCATCAGCGTGCTCGGCGAGACCGGCCGGCATGCGCGTGCAGCCGTCGGCTGCAGCTCGCTGCCGCGCAATGTCGCCGTGGAAGTCGAGGCCATTTTCGAACTGGCCAGCAGCGAGGCATCGCTGACGCCGGCGCGCTGAAACGGTCGGTTCCATCAGGCGCGTTGCGCTGCGAGGAAAATCCCATGTTCTCTACGGAAATCAAAGCTGTGGCTACCTCACCTCTTACCGCCCAGGGTGTTACCCCGTTGACGGCGACTGGCGACTTCGTCCAGTTCCGTGAAGTGTACAAATCGTACGGCGAAAGCCTGGTGGTCATGGACGGCCTGAACCTGGACATGCGCGCCGACGACCGCCTGGTGATCATCGGCCCGAGCGGCAGCGGCAAAAGCACGCTGCTGCGGGTGATGATGGGCCTGGATGACATCCAGCGTGGCCAGATCAGCTTCCAGGGCCAGCCGTACATCAACGGTGCCGGCAAGGACCGCCCGCGCATCGACGCCCGCCTGCAGAAGCAGATCGGCATGGTGTTCCAGCACTACACGCTGTTCCCGCACCTGTCGGTGCTCAGCAACCTGATCCTGGCGCCGGTGAAGATCGCCGGGCTGACCAAGGTCGAAGCCACCGAGCGCGCCCGCAAGTACCTGGCGCGCCTGGGGCTGGAAAGCAAGCTGCACGCCTACCCCAGCCAGTTGTCCGGTGGCCAGAAGCAGCGCGTGGCCATCGCCCGCGCATTGATGCTCGAGCCCAAGCTGATGCTGTTCGACGAGGTGACCTCGGCGCTGGACCCGGAAATGGTCATCGAGGTGCAGAACGTGATGCTGCAGCTGGCCGAGCAGAAGATGGCGATGATCATCGTCACCCATGACATGCACTTTGCCCGCGACATCGCCACGCGTGTGGTGTTCTGCGCCAATGGCAAGGTGGTCGAGCAGGGCCCGCCAGCACAGATGTTCAAGTCGCCCAAGCAGCCACGGACCCGGGAATTCCTGGAGAAAGTCCTTCATCTGGAGTGAGACAGGCCATGCATTACGAATTTGATTTTGCGTTCTTGCAGAACAGTGTCGGCGTGCTGCTCGAAGGCCTGAAGGTGACCATCCAGCTGGCGTTGGCCGCCAACCTGATGGGCCTGGTGCTGGGCTTTCTGCTGTGCCTGCTGGTGATGAGCCGCTGGGCGATCCTGCGCTGGCCGGCGCAACTGTTCATCGAGTTCTTCCGCTGCACCCCGGCGCTGCTGCAGATCGTCTGGTTCTTCTACTGCATCCCGATGATGGTGGATGTGTTCATCGACCCGATGGTCATGGGCATCCTGGCCCTGGGCCTGAACCTCACCGCGTTCAACGCCGAGGCGTACCGCGCCGGTGTGCAGGCGGTGCCCCGCGAGCACCTGGATGCGTGCACGGCACTGGGCCTGAAGCCGTTCCACCGGACCTTCTACGTGGTGCTGCCGCAGGCGTTGCGCTCGGCGTTGCCGGTGCTGCTGACCAACGGGATCGGTTCGCTGCAACAAAGCGCGCTGGTGGCGATCGTGGCGATTTCCGACCTGATGTACGTGGCCAAGGGCCTGGCGACCGACGCCTACCGGCCCCTGGAAACCTATTCGGTGGTGGCGCTGGTGTACTTCGCCCTGTCGCTGCCGATTTCGAAACTGGCCAACATGATCGAGCGTCGTCAGGACGCTGCGATGCAGCGTTGAAGGGGGCGACCATGGAGCTGAATTTTTCCGCGGTACTGCCGTTCTGGAGCGTGCTGCTCGAAGGCCTGGCGCTGACGGTGGCCTTCACCTTCGGCTGCGCGCTGCTGGGGAGCCTGATCGGTTTTATCCTGAGCCTGCTGAAACGCTCGCCGTCGCGCTGGGTCACCTGGCCGGTGACGCTGTATGTCGAGTTCTTCCGCGGCACGCCGTTGCTCATCCAGCTGTTCTGGGTGTTCTTCTGCCTGCCGGTGGTGTTCCGCCTGGCGATCCCGGCTTACGCCTCGGTGGCCATTGCGCTGACCCTGTACATGGCGGCGATCACCTGCGAGACGTTCCGCGGCGCACTCAAGTCGATCGCCAGCGAGCAGCATGACGCCTGCGTGGCGCTGGGCCTGAACCGCTCGGTCAAGACGCTGTACGTGATCTTCCCGCAGACCTTGCTGCGCGCTGTGCCACCGCTGCTGTCGAACGTGGTCAGCCTGTTCAAGGAGAGCGCGCTGATCTCCTCGGTGGGGGTTGCCGACCTCATGTTCGTTGGCCAGAACATCTCCAACAGCACGGCGCGGCCCATCGAGTTCCTCACCATTACCGGGCTGATCTATTTCGCCATCGCTTTCCCGTTGACGCGCCTGGTCGGGCTGGTCGAGCAGCGCATGTTGCGCCGCTACGCCTACTGATCGTGTCGTTGACTGACCTGTTTCGTTGCATGGGAGTGCTTGAGTTGAACACTGACATACCTTCGCAAGATGCGGCTCGAGCCGCCCCGCACAAGGGCACCACGCTGGTGGTGGGCGGTGGCATCGTGGGGATCTGCTGCGCGCTGTACCTGCAGCGCGATGGCCACCAGGTGACCCTGATCGACCCGGCCGCACCGGGCGACAGCACCGCCAAATGGAGCTGCGGGCAGCTTTCGCTGGGCGAGATCATCCCGCTGTCCAAACCGGGCATCCTGAAGAAGATCCCGGGGTGGCTGCTCGACCAGACCGGCCCGCTGGCCCTGCGCCCGGCGGCGCTGCCAGCGTTGCTGCCGTGGTTCCTGCGGTTTCTGGGCAATGCACGGCATGCGCGCATCCAGGAGATTGCCACGGCCATGGCCTCGCTGACCCACCATGTGCTGACCGACTACGGCCGGTTGCTCGAAGGCCTGGAAGCCCGCGGCCTGGTGGTGCAGCGCCCGATCCTGCAGGTGTTCGACAGCCAGGCCGGGGTGGAACACGAGCGTGGCCACAATGAAATCCGCCGCTCGCTGGGCTTTGACAGCCAGGTGCTCAACGGCGCCGAGATTGGCGACCTGGAGCCGCTGCTGGCGGGCAAGTTCGCCCACGGCATCCTGCTGCCGCAGTGGCGGTTCGTCAGCGATACCGAGGGCTTCATGGTGGCGCTCACCGAGCGGTTCCTGGCCCAGGGCGGCCGCCGCGTGCGGGCCAAGGTCGCGCGGCTGGACGAAGCGGGCGGGCGCGCCACCGGGGTAACCCTGGAAAGCGGCGAGCGCATTCCCGCCGGGCAGCTGGTGCTCGCGGCCGGCGCCGGGGCGCGGGCGTTCTTCGGGCAACTGGGGGTCAACGTGCCGCTGCAGCCCGTGGCCGGTTACCAGGCGCTGGTGCGCGATGCCGGGGTGTCGTTCAACCACTCGGTCATCTATGGCGACGGCGGCTTCTGCTTCACCCCGATGACCCGCGGCCTGCAGATCGGCGGCACCATCGAGTTCGGCGGCAACAGCACCCAGCCCAACTTCAAGCGTGCGCAGATCATCCTCGCCAAGGCCAAGCGCCTGCTGCCGCAGATGCACACCGACAACGTCGAGTTCGGCGTCGGCTATCGCCCGTTGCTGCCCGACACCAAGCCGATCATCGACCGCTGCCGGCGCCTGCCCAACGTGTTCATGGCAGTAGGGCATGGCCAGCTGGGCCTGACCCTGGGGGCGACCACCGGCCGCCTGATCGGTGACCTGGTCGCGGGCCGCGAACCGCAGCTCGACCTCCAGCCGTTCAGTGCCTACCGCTTTGGCGGCGACCCGTCCCAGGGCAACCCGGACTACAAACGCTTCAGCGAAAACCTTCAGAGGTAGAACATCATGCGTTGGAATAAATCGCTTCAGATCGTAGGTGTGCACTGCGAAGGCGAAATCGGCAAGGTGATTACCGGCGGTGTGGTGGATATTCCGGGCAAGACCATGCTCGACAAGATGAACTACATCAACGAAGTCGACGACAGCCTGCGCAAGCTGGTGACCCTTGAGCCACGCGGCTGCCTGCAGATGTCGGTGAACCTGCTGTTGCCCCCGACCCACCCGGACGCCCATGCCGGCTTCATCGTGCTGCAGTCGGACAAGGCCCACCCCATGTCGGGCAGCAACTCCATCTGCGTGGTCACCACCCTGCTGGAGCTGGGCATGGTGCCGATGCAGGAACCGCAAACCACCGTGGTGCTGGACACCCCGGCGGGCCTGGTGACGGCGCGTGCCACCTGCAAGGACGGCCGCTGCCTCAGCGTGTCGCTGGACATGGTGCCGGCATTCGTCGAGCAACTGGACATCCAGGTCGAAACCGCCGAGCACGGCGTGATCAAGGCCGACCTGGCCTTCGGTGGCGTGTACTACGCGCTGGTGGACGTGGCGCAGACCGGCCTGAGCATCGAGCCGCAGCATGCCCGGCAGCTGGCCGACCTGGGCGTGGCCCTGCGCGAGCAGATCAACCGCCAGTTCAGCGTGCAGCACCCGCTGTATCCGCAGATCGACAAGGTGGCCTACGTGATGTTCCGCAACCGGGTCGGCGACAGCGCCTACCAGACCTGCACCACGCTGCCGCCAGGGCGTGTCGACCGTTCCCCGTGTGGTACCGGCAGCTCGGCCAACCTGGCCACCCTGGCCGCGCGCGGGCTGGTTGAAACCGGCAGCCAGCTCACCTCCCACTCGATCATCGGCAGCGAGTTCAAGGTGCAGATGCTGGGCACCAGCGAAGTGGCCGGCAAGCCTGCCGTGTTGCCGCGCGTACAGGGCCGGGCGTGGATCTACAGCATCGAACAGCACGGCGTCGACCCGCACGACCCGCTGGCCGGTGGCTTCATGCTCAGCGACACCTGGGGCGAAGGCTTCCCGGCGTCCTGACCTGCCGCAGCGCCCCCAGGCATGGGTTGCCTGGGGGCCGGCACACCCTTATTCCGCTTTTTTGAGGAGTCTTCAATGACTACTGGGAACACTCGCGTCTTTTTTATGGTGGCCGACCCCATCGAGCAGGTCCGCACGCCCGAAATTTTCAACAAGGTCCTGCCTTTGTGCGGCGTCGATGCGGTCATGGTGCCGTTGCAGGTTGCCCCGCAAGACCTGGTCGATACGGTGCGGGCGCTGTTCCGCTCCAAAACCACTGCCGGCATGGTGCTGTCGATCCCGCACAAGACCGACGCCGCCGGGCTGGTCGACAAACGCAGCAAGATCGCCAACACCGCCAATGCGGTGAACGCCATTCGGCGTAATGCCGATGGCAGCCTGGAAGGCGCCTTGTTCGACGGCCTGGGCTTCGTCAGTTCGCTCGAACGCTACCAGATGCCCTATGCGGGCAAGCGCGTGCTGATCATCGGCGCTGGCGGAGCCGGTTCGGCCATCGCCACCTCGCTGGCCGCTGGCGGCTCGGCCGAGATTGCCGTGTTCGACCCGGATGAGGCCAAGGCGCTGCAGGTGACCGCCGCCATCCGCGAGCACTTCGACGTGCCGGCGGTGGCCGCCCTGAGCAACGACCCGGGAGGCTTCGACCTGGTCATCAATGCCTCACCGTTGGGCCTGAAGCGCGATGACCCGCTGCCGCTGCCGGTGGCCTCGCTGCAGCCTGGCACCCAGGTCTGCGACATCCTCATGAAGAACCAGCCCACGCCACTGTTGCAGGCCGCAATGCACAAGGGCCTGAAGGTTCAGCCGGGCTACGACATGCTGATTCTGCAGACGCCGCTGTTCTTCGACTTCTTCGGCCTGACCCAGGTCGCCGAGCACCTGCGCACGGACGATTCGGCGATTCGCGAAATGCTCTTCCCCAGCGAGTTGCTCGGGTTGGTCGAGCCTGCGTGAACCGCCGTCCCCCGCCCAGGCGGCGGGGCTTCTGAGCGATGAACATTCCGATGTACGTAACGCTGACTGCAGGAATTGAAATGAAGAAGATTCGAAATTTCAGGGATTTGCTGGAAGGGGGCGACATCACGTCGCGTCAGGTCGTGCTCGAGATTGCCGACCAGACCTTGGTGCGGCTGGACGGCTACGAGCGCATTCGCAGCATCATGCGCCTGGACGGCGACGTGCTGCACGTCGGCAGCCGTAGCTGGGACCTGAGCAAGAAGCGCAATGTGTACCTGTTCGGCGCGGGCAAGGCCTGCAACCACATGGCCATGGCCGTCGACCATGTGCTGGGCGACCGCCTTACCCGTGGCATCGCCATCGTCAAGATCCACGAAGCCAGCGACCGCTTCAACAAGACCGAGGTGCATGTTGGCGGGCACCCGCTGCCCAACGAGGAGGGCTACCGCGCCTCCCGCGAAATCATCCGCATCGTCGAGCAGGCGAACCAGGATGACCTGTTTATCGCGGTCATCAGCGGCGGCAGCTCTGCGCTGATGTCGTGCCCGCGTGACGGGATAAGCCTGCAGGATGAGATCGATGCCACCGACGTGATGCTCAAGTCGGGCGCGGGCATCTACGAGATCAATGCCGTGCGCCGGCACATCTCGGCCCTTAACGGCGGCATGCTGGCCAAGCGTATCCAGGACATCGGCGCCGAGCTGATTGGCATTGGCATCAGCGACGCGGTCGGCACGCCGGCCACCGGTGATATCGGCGAGCCGTACAAGGCCTACAAGAGCACCCCCATCGGCCCGGACGCCACCACCCTGGACGATGCGCGGGCGACCATCGTCAATTTCAACCTGGCCGACAAGATGCCCAAAAGCATCGTCGACTACCTCGCCAAGGTCGGGCCCGAAGGCGAAACGCCCAAGGCGTTCCCGGACAATACCTACTACCTGCTCAACACCCTGCCGGACTCCTGCATCTACGCCCGGCAAGCCTGTGAAGCCATGGGCATCCCGGCGTTGATCGTGTCCTCGTTCCTTGAAGGTGAAAGCCGCGATGCCGGCACGTTCATGGCATCGATGGCCCGTGA
Organism: Pseudomonas sp. NPDC008258; assembly: GCF_042956345.1. Classification (NCBI taxonomy): domain Bacteria; kingdom Pseudomonadati; phylum Pseudomonadota; class Gammaproteobacteria; order Pseudomonadales; family Pseudomonadaceae; genus Pseudomonas; species Pseudomonas sp. NPDC008258. Next base: position 91,342 of record NZ_JBIBGE010000016.1, on the reverse strand, counting down.
GATCCAGGCCTACGGCAACCCGATCAAGCCACCGTGCGTGCTGCTCAGCTCCGGCGAGGTCACCACGCAGATTCTCGACAACGCGGTGATCAAAGGCCACGGCGGGCCCGGCCAGGAAATGGCAGTGGGCTTCGCCATCGCCGCCGCCAAGGCGCCAGGTGCCTGCCTGCTGTCGATCGACAGCGAAGGCACCGACGGCACCACCCAGGTCGCAGGCGGCATCACCGACTCGCAGAGCCTCGCGGCAGCCTCGGCCCAAGGCATCAACCTTTATCAGGCACTGCGTGAGCACAGCACCTTCGAGGCGCTCAAGGCCATTAACTGCGCCATTTTCACCGGCAACACCGGCACCAACCTGTGTGACCTCAATATCGTTTACGTGCCTGCCGTGGAGGGTCAATGACATGGCCGACAAGATCGTTTCGGTAATCGCCCAGCAGATCATCGACTGCAAGTGCCGCCCGGCCGTCGAAGTCGAAGTCCGCACCGAAAGCGGGGCCGTGGGCCGTGGTGCGGCGCCCACCGGCAGCTCGGTCGGCATGCATGAGGCGTTCGTGCTGCGCGATGGCGACTTGTCGTCCTACGGCGGCCTCGGCGTGCACAAGGCGGTCGAGGCCGTGGTCAAGGTGATCGCCCCGGCCATCGTTGGCCTGGACATCCATGACCAGCGGTCCATCGACCAGGTGATGATCAACCTGGACGGCACCGCCGACAAACACGTGCTTGGCGGCAACGCTATCTATTCGACCTCGATTGCGGTGTTCCGCGCCGCGGCCGACGCCAAGCGCATCCCGCTTTACAACCACATCGCCGGCGGCGCGATCCAGACCGTGCCGGTACCGTGCTTCAACGTGATCAACGGCGGCAAGTACAGTGACTTTACCCAGGCGTTCAACGAGTTCCTGATCGTCCCGTACAAGACCGACAGCGTCGACCATGCGGTCGAGATGGCCGTCGAAGTGTTCCAGGCACTCAACGAAGTGCTCACCGAGTACCTGGGGCACAAGCCGGCGGTGGCCAGTTCGTATGGTTACGCCGCGCCATCGGACGACCCTGAAGTGGTACTGCGGCTTATGCAGCAGGCCATCGAGCGCACGCCTCACCGCGGCGCCATCGCCTTTGCCCTGGACTGCGCGTCCAGCGAGTTCTACGACAAGGCCAGTGCCACCTACCTGCTTAAGGGCCAGCGGGTCAGTGCGCAGGCGTTGATCGAATACACCCGGCAACTGACCGAGCAATTCGATTTTGTGTTCATCGAGGACCTGCTCGACGAGAACGACTGGGACGGCTACCAGCAGGCCAAGCGCGCGCTGCCGCGCACGCTGATCCTGGGCGACGACCTGACCGTCACCAACCTGGAGTACCTGCAGAAGGCCCTGGAGCTGAACGCGGTCGACGGGTTCATTCTCAAGCCCAACCAGGTCGGCACCATCACCGAAGCCCTGGATGCGTACCACTTCGCTGCCCGTCACGGAATGATCGCAGTGCCCTCCGGGCGTTCGGGCGGGGTGGTGGATGACGTGGTGATGGACCTTTCGGTCGGGCTGCAGGTGCCGTTTCAGAAGAACGGCGCCCCGCGTTCCGGCGAGCGGATCGAAAAACTCAATTTCCTGATGCGTGCCAGTGCGCGCAACCAAGGCTGCCGCTTGTTCGATATCCAACCGCTGTTGCGCTTCTGACTGTTCCTTCCCCATTCGTAGCGAGAAAACCACCATGTATCCGAAGATCGATTTCACCTACCTGTCCGAAGCCGACATGATCGCCGCTGGTGTCCTGGATGCCGCGCGTTGCGTGGATGTGTGCGAAGAAACCTTCAGCCTGCTGGGCAAGGGCGACTACCTGATGGGCGGCGCCAACCACAACAGCCACGGCCTGAACATCGTGTTCCCCAAGCAAAGCCCGTTCCCCAACATGCCGGTTGCCGGCCCCGACCGCCGCTTCGCCGCGATGCCGGGCTACCTGGGCGGGCGCTTCGATGTGTGTGGCAACAAGTGGTACGGCTCGAACCACGCCAACATGGAAAAGGGCCTGCCGCGCTCGGTGCTGACCATGATGCTCAATGACAAGGATACCGGCGCCCCGCTGGCGCTGATGTCCGCCAACCTGCTGAGCGCGGCGCGCACCGGCGCGGTGCCCGGTGTCGGTGCCCGCCACCTGGCCAACCCGGGCAGCCGCAAGCTGTCGGTGGTCGGCTGCGGCCCGATCAACAAGGCATGCTTCTCGGCGATCATCACCCAGACGCCTTCCATCGACGAAGTGGTGTGCTTCGACCTGTTCCTCGAAAAGGCCAACGAGTTCGCTGCCTGGGTAAGCGAAACCCACGGCATCCGCGCCCGGGGTACTGACGACACGGAGACGGGCTTCCGTGACGCCGACGTGATCACCGTGGCCGCCTCCCGGCTCAAGCCGTTGTACTTCAAGGATGAATGGATCAAGGCCGGTGCCACCGTGCTGGTGTCCGGGCCGGTGCTCACCGACGACAGCTTCCTCACCAGCGCGCGCATCGTCTACGACCACACCCAGTTGCACGAAGCGTACGTGGAAGACGCCGTGGCGTCCGGCAACAAGGACGCTTACTACAGTGGCGTGATCGGCGGCCCGCTGTACCGCCTGATCGACGCCGGCAAGCTGCCGGCGCTGACCGAGTCCACGGGCCTGGGCGACGTGGTCAACGGCGTCAGGCCCGGCCGCAGCAGCGCCTCTGATCGCGTGATCTTCATCGCCTGCGGCATGGCGGTGTTCGATATCAGCTGGGGCTATGAAGTGCTGCAAACCGCCAGCGTCAATGGCATCGGCACCAGGCTCAACCTCTGGGACGCGCCGCATCAGGGCTAGTACCGCGATAGACGCACCCATGCTCCGTATCTGAACGACAAAAGGAAGCCTGCCATGACGCAGCAGCTCGATCTTTCACGTTTTGCCATCAACCAGATCACCACGCCGTCCTGGTCAATGCCCCAGGCCATCGATGGCTATGCCCGCCAGGGTGTCAGCGGCATCGCCGTGTGGCGCAACTTCATGGACGACTACGGTGTGGCCCAGACCGCGCGCCACCTTAAGGATGCCGACATGTGGGTGGCGTCCCTGTGCACCAGCGCCTGGTTCAACGACGCGGCTTCGGCGGGCGGAATCGCCAAAGGTATCGAGGCCAACCGCAAGATCCTCGACCAGGCCGCGCAGATCGGCGCGCCCTGCGTGGTCATGGTGGTTGGCGCGATGCCGGACGGCGAGAAGGACATCGCCGCGCACCGCGCCCGCATTCGCGACGCCCTTGCCGAACTCACCCCGCATGCGCGTCAGGTCGGGGTGAAGCTGGGGCTGGAGCCGCTGCACCCGATGTATGCCGGGAGCCGCAGTGTGCTCAACCGCATCAAGGATGCCAACGACCTGTGCGACCTGCTCGGTGACGACACCAGCATGGTGGCCGATACCTACCATTGCTGGTGGGACCCGGATTTCGAAGCCGAGCTGCGCCGCACCGGCAAGCAGCGCCTGAGCACCTTCCACCTGTGCGACTGGCTCGCCGAAACCCGCAACCTGCGGGACCGCGGCATGGTCGGCGATGGGGTGATCGACTTCGCCCGCCTGCGCAGCGTGCTCGACGACATCGGCTACGACGGCCCGTTCGAACTCGAACTGTTCTCGGAGCTGGACTGGTGGAAGCGCGACCCGGAAGAAACCGTGCGTATCGGCATCGAGCGCTGCGCACCTTTCGTTGGCGCTCGCCTGCGCTAACCCGTTCCTGTTCGCTGCCGAGGGCTTTGCGATGAGCGCGTCGAATGTAGTGGATGTGCATACGTTTCTGGATGCCCGACCGATAGGTCGTCAGCAATGGCGGGTCATCGTGCTGGGGCTGTTGATCCTGGTACTGGACGGCTTCGACACGATGATGATGGGGTTCATTGCGCCGGCGCTGATCCAGGATTGGGGCTTGCAGCGCCAGGTGCTCGGGCCGCTGATGATGAGCGGCCTGGTCGGGTTGTCGCTGGGGTCTTTGTGTGCGGGCCCATTGGCCGACCGCCTCGGTCGGCGCTGGGTGATCATCCTCTCGGTGGCGTTCTTCGGGTTCTGGTCACTGGCCTGCGCGTTCGCCCAGGACCTGACCATGCTGACCCTTGCGCGCCTGCTGACCGGTGTGGGGCTGGGCGCGACCATGCCCAACATCACCACCTTGCTGGCCGAGTGCGCGCCGCTGCGGCGCCGCTCGACCCTGGTCACCTCGACCTGGTGCGGGTTCGGGCTGGGCGGGGCTTTGGGGGGGCTGCTCAGCGAGTACCTGATCGAGGACTATGGCTGGCAGGCGGTGTTCGTGGCCGGTGGGGTATTGCCTTTGCTGCTGGCCGTGGCCTTGTTGGCGCTGTTGCCCGAGTCGCTGCGCTTCATGATCCAGGCGGGCAAGCCCCAGGCGCAGATCGTAGCCGCGATCAATGCCCTGGCCCCCGGCACTGCCGATGCACGAACCCAGGCCATCAGCACCGAGCACAGTGACCTGGGTAAAGCCCGCCAGGGCCTTGGCAGCGTGTTGAAGGGGCCGTATCGCCTGGGGTCGCTGATGATCTGGCTGGCGATGTTTGCCGGCTTTCTCAACCTTTACCTGCTCAGCAACTGGCTGCCGATCACCGCGCAGTCTGCGGGCATGACCCTTTCCCAGGCCGCGTTGATCGGCGCGGTGCTGCAACTGGGCGGGGCGGTCGGCGATTTCAGCGTCGGCCTGAAGATGGACCGCTGGGAGCAGAACAACGTGGTCAGCCTGATGTTCGCAGGCAGTGCGGCGATGTCACTGCTGATCGCGATCTGGGCCGGGCATGCGTGGGCCCTCTATGTGCTGGTGTTCAGCCTGGGCTACTTCATGATGTCTGCGAATGCCGGCTGCTTTGCCCTGGCCACCAATTTCTACCCCACGGCGATCCGCGCCACCGGGGTCAGCTGGGTTTTCGGCATCGGCCGTACCGGGGCGATTCTGGGGGCGGGTGCGGGGGCCTTGATGATGGGCTGGAACTGGTCGATCACGCATATCTTCCTGTTTCTGTGCTTGCCCTCTTTGATTGCCGTCATCGCCATTCAGTGCAAGCGCCTCCATGCGCTGAGAGGGCCGTCCACGACTGCAGTGTCGAATGTGCCGGATGACGAGAGATAGCTTTCGAGTTACGCACAGGGCGGGTGACAAGCCAGCTCCCACAGGTGCCGCGCAGATCTTAAGCTTTGCGCAGTCCCTGTGGGGGATTGCCCAGCCCGTTGGGCTGCACTGTCGCGCAGAAAACTGATGTCGGGCGCTGTGGGAGCGGGCTTGCCCGCGAAGAATCCAACGCGGTGCATGGCACCGGCTGCGCCGGTGTTCGCGGGCTTGCCCGCTCCCACAGGGTCCCTGCTAAATCAGTAAGTGACGTGCAGCCTCTGTGGGAGCTGGCTTGCCGGCGATGGGCCGCAAAGCGGCCCCGAATGGCTTGACTGACTGGCACTACGGCCTGGGCCGTTTTTTTTCTATGGTAGCAATGCGGGAGGGGGTATCCAGATGTTCAGCCGGGACGGCCAAAGGCCTGCCAGGGTGGATACTGCTCGTATCTCAAACCACCGACATGCGCGCTGTAAGGTTCTGCTGCATGTAATCCAGAAAACGCCGCTGGAACAGCATGGTGTGCTCATGGGCAGCGGCTTCCGCGGCATCTGCATCGCGTGCTGCGATGGCATTGATGATTTCGTCGTGGTCGCGACCCAGTTTGTGGGTGCTTGCCGTACTTACAATATGGTCGAAGTGCAGGTGAAGCAGGCGCTGACCTTCACCCAACAGGCGCTCGTAGTAGTTGATGAAATAAGGGTTGCGACCGGCGTGGGCAATGGCCATATGGAAGGCCTTGTTCAACTCCGACATGGACTGGAAGTCACCCGTGGTTACTGCCTTGAGGTAGTCGGCGTCGGCCTTGCGGATTTTTTCGAGGTCTTCCGGGCGATGTTGAGTGGCTGCCAGGCGCGTGACCGCACGTTGCATCAGGTCCAGTGCAGAGATGTAGTTGGGGAACTCTTCAATCTCGAACGGTGTAACCAAGGTGGTACGGTTCGGAAGGATGACCACCAGGCCTTCAGTAATCAGCCGGGCCAGTGCATCCCGCACGGGGGAGCGAGACAGGCCGAACTGGGCGGCAAGCGATACTTCGTCAAGTTGCACCCCGGGCTTGAGTTTCAGGGTCAGGATCTGCTTGCGCAACTCTTCATAGATGTAGCGCCCACTGTGGCGACGCACGCCACTTTCTTTATCATTATCTTTGCTCATCATCAGGTCTCATCAGCTTTGGCCTGTATCATACAGGCCGGGCCTTGTCATGGTGCAACTCCTGGCGGCCGCCCAATGAGTCATGGCAGTCGCGGGTTCAGGTGCTTTCCATCCAGGTGTCGGACAATGTGAAGCCCGCTGGATAAGGGTCGGTAGGGTCTATGCCCATCTGATAGAAACCTGTAATCCACGCTTGACCCGCGATGGCGGGGATCACCGCAGGGTAGGGGCCGACTTCGCCCAGGCTTTCGATACTACAGGTGAACCGGCTACCGGTGATCGACTCATGGATGAATGACTCACCAGGCGCAATCAGCCCGCGTGCGTGCAGCAACGCCAGTCGCGCCGAGGAGCCGGTGCCGCAAGGGGAGCGGTCACAGCGCCCCGGTGAGACGACCACGCAGTTTCTGGCACTGAGTACACCGCTTTCACGGCGCAGCGGGCCCATGAACTCGGTATTGGTGATGCCCGGAATCGCCGGGTTGAGCGGGTGCTCTACAGACAGTTGCTCAACGGCCGCCTGCTTGATGCGTTGCCCCACTTCGCACAGTTCCCGGGCTTCGGACGGGGTTATGCTGAAACCCAGGTCTGCGGCCTCGACCATGGCATAGGTCATGCCACCGTAGACGATGTCGACTCGAACGGTACCCAGCCCTGTTACTTCAATGGTGCGGTCGCGGTAGTAGCAGAACGCAGGCTGGTTGACCAGGCGCACGCTGGTGACCTTGCCGCCCTTGCATTCGCAGTTGACGCGAATGAGCCCCGCCGGGGATTCGAGCGTAAGCTGTGTCACCGGCTCGTGCATCGGCAAAATGCCGGTTTCGAGCAGTACCGTTGCCACGCACATGGTGTTTGAGCCCGACATGGCGGGATACTCGGTCGTCTCGAGGATCACATAGCCCATGTCTGCTTCGGGGTGATTGGAGGGCAGAATGATGTTGGCATTGTGCCAAACCGCGCCTCGCGGCTCGAACAGTACCAGTTTGCGTATATGGTCCATGTGGGTTTCCAGATGGACCCGTTTGTCGAACATGGTATGGCCTGCCACCTGGCCCACACCCCCGACTATGACCTTCCCGCTTTCACCTTCGGCATGACAATCCACTACAGACAGCACTTGCTTGAAACGCATGGCTTTACTCCGTTGAGGGCATCAGAAAGCCGTGCCCAGGCACCCGGGCACGGCGCAGGGGCAATGCGGTCAGCCTTCTCCCCAGGTGTCGCTGAGCATGAAGCCAGCAGCCAGCGGATCATCCGGATCGACCCCCAACTGCTGAAGGCCGTATAGCCAGGCTCGCCCGGTCACCCGTGGCAGTACCGCCGGCTTGCCGCCGACTTCTGTATGGCCGAGCAGGGCAATCTGGAACTGGCCGCCAATGGTCGACTGCGAGACCAGGTGGTCGCCGGCCTGAACCTTTCCGCGCGCGGCCAGCGTGGCCAGGTTGGCCGAGCTGCCGGTACCGCAAGGGGAGCGGTCCACCCGGCCAGGAGGCAGGGTGGTGCACGTCTGGTAGGTGCGATCATCCAGGCGGTTGCGGAACATCACATACGCCACCTCGTTCACGGACGGAAGTAGCGGGTGCTGGATGTTCAACTGCCGGTTGATCACCTCCCGTAGTGCTACGCCAGCATCGGCCAGCTGCCGGGCATTTTCCGGTGCAATCGACAGCCCGACTTGCTCAACGTCGATCAGCGCGTAGTACACACCGCCGAACGCCACATCGATCTTGATCGTGCCGAAGGCTTCGGTTTCGATCGCCAGGTCCAGGTGCTCGACAAAGGCCGGCACCATGTCCAGCGACACGTTCAGGCAGCGGCCATCTGCGCACTGGGCGCGAGCGGTGACCAGGCCTGCTGGCGTGTCGAGCACTACCGTGGTTTCCGGCTCCTGTATGGGCACCATGCCCAGTTCGAGCAGGGCGGTGACCACGCAGATGCAGTTGCTGCCGGACATCGGGTGGGCCTTGTCGGCCTGCAGCACGATGAAGCCGGCTTGAGCCTCGGGCCGGGTCGGCGGCAGCAACAGGTTGACCGACATCTGCAGGCAGCCGCGCGGCTCCAGCGTCACCAGGCGGCGCAGGCTGTCGTCGACTTCGTTGATGTAGTTCATCTTGTCGAGCATGGTGGCACCCGGGACGCCGATGACGCCCCCGGTGATGACCTTGCCGATCTCGCCTTCGCAGTGCACCTCAGCCAGCTGAAGCGTCTGTTTCCAACGCATGGGTGTTACCTCACTTGATGTACCAGCCCCAAGGCTGTTCGCTGTCGTAGCGGGTGATCTGCTTGGTTTCCAGGTAGTTGTTCAGGCCCCATTCGCCCAGCTCGCGGCCGATGCCGCTGGTTTTGTAGCCGCCCCACGGTGCTTCGGTGAAGGTCGGTTGCGAGCAGTTGATCCAGACAATGCCGGCGCGGAACTTACGTGCGACACGTTCGCAGCGTTCGATGTCCCTGGACATGACTGCGGCACCCAGGCCGAAGCGCGAGTTGTTGGCCGACTTGACCGCTTCTTCTTCGGTGTCGAACGGGCGGATGCACACTACTGGGGCGAAGATCTCTTCGTTCCAGATCCAGCTGTCTTCCGGCACATCGGCGAACACGGTCGGTTGCAGATAGAAGCCCTTGTCCAGATGCGCCGGGCGCTCGCCGCCGCAGACCAGGCGCGCACCTTCTTCCAGGCCGCGCGAGATGGCTTTCAGTGTACCTTCGTATTGGCTGCGGTTGACCAGCGGGCCGAGCAGCACGCCTTCTTCCATGCCGTTGCCGATCTTGATCTTGCGGGTTTCCTCGGCCAGGCGCTTGAGCAGCGGCTCATAGGCCGAACGCTCGACCAGCACGCGGGAAGTGGCCGAGCAGACTTCGCCCTTGTTCCAGAAGATGCCGAACATGATCCACTCGACGGCTTTTTCAATGTCGCTGTCGGCGAAGATCACGAACGGCGACTTGCCGCCCAGTTCCAGGGTGACATTCTTGATGTCCTGGGCCGCGGCTTGCATGATGCGGCTGCCGACCGGCACGCTGCCGGTGAAGGCCAGCTTGTCCACGCCTGGGTGGGCGGTGAGGGCGGCACCCACCTTGGAGCCTGGGCCGGTGACGATGTTCAGCACACCAGCAGGCAGGCCGGCTTCATCGGCGATGCGGGCCAGCTCCAGGGCGGTCAGCGAGGTTTGCTCGGCGGGCTTGAGGATGATGCTGCAACCTGCGGCCAGGGCCGGGGCGATCTTCCACGAAGCCATCAGCATCGGGAAGTTCCACGGCACGATGGCGCCGGCGACGCCGATGGGCTCTTTACGGGCGAGCGAGCTGAAACGGTCGTCGGACAGGGCCACAGGCTTTTCGCGGTTGCGGTCCAGCTCTTCGGCCAGGTTGGCGTAGAAGTCGAAGCAGCCGGCCGTGTCGCCGATATCCCACATGGCTTCCGGGAACGGCTTGCCGTTGTCGCGCACTTCCAGTTCGGCCAATTCCTCCTGGCGGGCACGGATGCCGTCGGCGATCTTGCGCAGGTACTCGCCACGCTCGGCACCGCTCAGGCGCGGCCACGGGCCCTCGTCGAAGGCGGCGCGGGCAGCCTTCACCGCGATATCGATGTCTTCTTCGCTACCCGAGGCCACGCGAGTGATCAGGCTTTCGTCGCTTGGGTCATACGAATCGAAGCTGCCGCCCAAAACAGGGCTGACCCATTGGCCATTGATGTAGAACTGGTCGTAGCGGTTCATGCAGTAACTCCAATAAGGGCGAAGCGACGAGCGCTGAAAGCGGACAGGTTTTGTGCCGGTGTACGGTTTGCCGCCAGGTCGGCGACCAGGCGGCCGGTGGTGGCGCCCAGGGTCAGGCCGAGCTGGCCGTGGCCGAAGGCCATGATCACGTTGCTCAGGCGGGGCGAGCGGTCGATGACCGGTTTGGTGTCTGGCAGGAACGGCCGATAGCCGACGCCGAACTCCATGCCTTGGGTATTGAGTTGTGGCAGCACGCGGCGGGCCTTTTCCATGATGATTTCGGCGCGCTTGAAGTTGGGTTCGGCGCCAGGGGCGGCGAACTCGATGGTGCCGCCGATTTGCAGGCCGCGGGTCATCGGGGCGAAGCAGAAGCCGCCATCGGCGTAGATCACCGAGTGGCGGATTTCTACATCAGGCGTGGGCAGCACGGCCTGATAGCCCGCAATGCCGGCCAGCGGGATGTTCACCCCAAGGCTGTCGAAGAACGGGCGAGCCCCGGTTCCGGCCGCCACGACCACGTGGTCGGCTGGCAGGCGGGTGCCGTCGGCCAGGGTCACGCCGCTTGCACGGTCGTGGTTTTCGTCGATCTTCACGGCCTTCTGACGCAGGCGCACGCCACCTTGGGCGATGAAGCTTTCGGTCAGTGCGGCAATGAAGCCTTCGGTATCGCTGACGGCGCGCCAGTCAGGGAACATCAGCCCATGCTGGAATTTACCGGCCAGTGCCGGCTCCAGGTCGCCAATGGCGGCGCCGTCGAGTTCTTCGGACTTGAAGCCCAGCTGCCTGCGCAGCTCCAGGTGCGGGCGCTCGTGGGCCAGGCCGGCTGGCGAGTCGAACACTTCAAGGATAGGGCGGTCGCCCAACAGGGTTTTGTCCGGGCAGGCATCCAGCAGCGGGGCGTAGTCGGTGTAGACGTGTTGGGTGAGGCGTGCCATGTCCTCGGCGATCTCATGGATCTTCGACGAACGTGCGCAGGCCAGAAAACGCAGGAACCAGGGCAGAATGCCAGGCAGGGCGCTGGGGCGCAGTGCCAGTGGGCCTTTCTGGTCCAGCAGCCAGCCCGGGATCTTCATCAGAATGCCCGGCTTGGACAGTGGAATGACTTCACTGACCGCCATCTGACCGCAACTCCACTTGGCGGTACTGTCGCCCGGTGCGGCGGGGTCGATGAGCGTGACCTTGTGGCCTTCGCGCTGCAGGTACAGCGCGCAGCATACACCGACGATACCGCCGCCGATGACTACGGCGTTCTGCGATGACGATTGTGGGGTGTTCATGGGTTTGTCTCGTATCCAGAGAGATTGCGAAGGGGCCGCCGGGCGGCCCCGTGTTGCCTTACTGCTGCGAAGCTTCGAACACTTTACGGAACTCGGCTTTTTCTTCATCGGTGAGTGGCAGCAGCGGTGCGCGGGCGTTGCCGACCTTGAAGCCAGCCAGCTCGGCGCCGTACTTGACCTTCTGCACGAACTTGCCGCTTTCCAGGTTGGCCATGGCCGGGAACAGGCTGCGCATGACTTGCTGGGCGCCACGGATGTCACCACTGGTGAAGGCTTTGTGGAAGGCCACGACCTTCTCCGGGAAGATGTTGGCCGGGCCGCAGATCCAGCTGTCGGCGCCCCACAGGTAGAAGTCCAGCGCCTGGTCGTCGGAACCGCAGGACAGCTGGATGCCTTTGTATTTTTCACCGATTTCGATGGCGCGCAACAGGTTGCCGCTGCTCTCTTTGATACCGATCACACGCGGGTGCTCGTGCAGTGCGGCAATCACGTCCAGGCCAACTTCGACGTTGGTACGGATCGGGTAGTTGTAGAGCACCACATTGATCTCGGGGAAGGTCTCGAGAATGGTGTTGTAGTGCGCCAGCAGCTCTTCCTGGGACGGCAGCGCGTAGTATGGAGGGGCGATCAGCAGGTTGGTGTAACCGGCATCGACGGTTTGCTTGATCTGCTCCAGCACTTCGCGGGTGCAGGAACCGTTGGCGCCGGCGATCAGGGTGCCGCGGTCACCGACCACTTCCTTGACGGTGGCCAGGATCTGGCGGCGTTCTTCATTGGCCAGTGCGTAGTATTCACCGGTCGAGCCCAGTGGCACGAAGCCGCTGACACCGGCCTTGAGTTGGTGCTCGAGGATCGACGCCAGGGTGTCGTGGTCGACTTTGCCAGCGGCGTCGAACGGGGTGACCAGAGCGGGCAGGATGCCATTCAGTTTCATGGTGGTTCTCCAGGTTATCAAGGGAGGTTTAGTAGGCGTAGCGGCGCAGCAAGCGCCCTTCGACCACGCCGACCATGCGGGTCAGCGGGAAGGCCACGAGGAAATAGATGACCGCTACCGCCGAAAGGAACTCGACCGGGCGGGCAGTGCTGTTGGAAATGTTCTGGCCGACGAACATCAGGTCCGCAACGCCCACCGAAGAGATCAATGCGCTCTCCTTGAACAGGCTGACGATGTTCGACAACAGCGGCGGCACCGAGCGCAGCAGGGCCTGCGGGAAGATCACGTAGAGCACCTTCACCTTCGACGTCAGGCCCAGCGCGGTGCAGGCGTCATGCTGTTCACTGGCGATCGACTTGAGTGCGCCACGGAAGGTCTCGCTGGTGATTGCACCCATGTACAGCGTCAAGGCGATCAGCACCGACACGTACGGCGGGATGTCCAGGCCGAATACCACCGGGAAGCAGAAGAACACCCAGAACAGCTGGATCAGCAACGGCGTGCCGCGGAAGAATTCCACATAGAGGGTCAGCGGCAGGCGCACCAGTTTGAGCTTTACCTGGCGCAGCAGGCTGACCGCAAACCCAAGCAGGCTGCCGAGCAGGGCGCACACGCCGGTGAACGCTAAGGTCAGGGCCAGGCCCTTGAGCAGTACGGGCCAGTAGCCCAGCACAACCGAAAAATCGAGTGGCATGGTGGTTTCCTCAGCGCTGTCCGGCCAGTTCCTGGCGGCGCTCGAACCACTGCACCAGCTGCGCGATCGGCAGCGACATGGCGAAGTAGATGAGGGCGATCAGGGTGTAGGTTTCCAGGGGGCGATAAGCCTCGGTGGCCAGGCTCTTGCCCACGTACATCAGGTCGGCGACCGCGACGATGGCCACCAGTGCGCTTTGCTGCAGGGTGCCGATACCGTTGGTGATCAGCACCGGCAGCGCGCTGCGCAGCGATTGCGGCAAAATCACGTACAGGGTGCGTTGCCAGCTCTTCAAGCCCAGGGCAATCGAGGCGTCCAGGTGCTCGCGCGGCACTGCCTGAACACCAGCGCGGTACGCCTCGGCATTGAACGCGGTCAGGTTCAGGCCCAGCGCCAGGAAGCCCATGGCAATGGGGTCGATGAACACGTCGAACAGCATCGGCACGCAATAGAAGAACCAGACGATCTGCAACAGCGCCGGGGTGCAGCGGAAGAACTCGATGAACAGCTGTGCGGGCCAGCGAATGAAGAACCAGCGGCTCAGTGTCAGCAAGCACAGCAGGAAGCCGCAGACGACACCGATCAGGTTCGAGACCAGCGCCAGTTCCAGCGTTACCTTGAGCCCGTCAAGCAGCGCCGGCAGGGTGCCGCTGAGGAAATGGAAGTCGAATTGGTAGTTCATGGCAGTGCCCTCACTCGAAATGCACGACCTTTTCCAGGAACTCGCGGGTGCGGGCTTCCCTGGGTTGGGTGAAGATCTGTTCGGGGTGGCCTTGCTCGACGACCTTGCCGTTGGCGCAGAACACCACGCGGGTGGCGATATGGCGGGCGAAGTGCATGTCGTGGGTGACGATGATCATCGCCATCTTCTGTTCGGCCAGCTGCATCATCACGTTCTGCACTTCGATGACCATTTCCGGGTCCAGCGCCGAGGTCACTTCATCGAACAGCATCAGGCGCGGTTCCAGCATCAGTGCACGGGCGATGGCCACGCGCTGCTTCTGGCCGCCGGAAAGCTGGCTGGGGTAGGCGTGCAGTTTGCTTTCCAGCCCCAGGCGGGCGAGATAGGCGCGGGCTTTTTCGGTGGCCTCGGCCTTGCTCAGGCCATGGACCTTGACCGGCGCCAGGATCAGGTTGCCCAGCACTGACAGGTGCGGGAACAGGGTGTAGTGCTGGAACACCATGCCGATTTGCTTGTGCAGCACCTCATCCAGCGGTTTGCCCTGCTTGCGCGCACCGTCGATGTAAGGTTTGCCCTGGAACTGGATGCTGCCGCCCTGGATGCCTTCCAGCCCCATCAAAACGCGCAGCAACGAACTTTTGCCGCTACCGGACGGGCCGATGATGACCAGGCGATCATTGGCGCGCATGTCCAGGTTCATCTGGTCCATCACCACCAGCTGCTCGCTGTAGGCCTTGCGCACGCTGCGCAGCTGGATGAAATCGCCGTTCATGTCGGAATTCGGGGTGAGCGAAGCCTGTGGCTGGGAAGCCACCAAATGAGGAGTGGTCATTACAGTCGTCTCCGGAGGGGCCCTGTGCCGGGCCCGCTGTGTGTCCGCTGGAGTTACTGGGCTTTGCCGCCCGCGATGATTTCGGCCGAGGCCTTGTCGACCAGTTTGTCGATCTCACCCGACTCGCGACGCTGGGTCAGGTAGGCATCGAGCTGGGCAAGGTCGGCAGCAGGGGTGTCATGGGCGAGGGCGAAGGACACCCCTTGCTTGGCCATGGCAGGGACAGGGAGCACTTCCTTGACCCAGCTGTTGGCCATGGCGAACAGGTGGTTGGTGTCGTTGGCGTCGGCGAGCACGTCGGCGCGGCGGGACATCAGCGCCATGCGGGTTTCGTCGGAGCCGGGCAGGCGCATCAGCGTGGCGTTCTTGATGGCGGCGCTGACGGCCTTGTCGGCGGCGGTACCGGAGATGACCGCAATGGTGACGCCTGGTTTGTCGAAATCAGTGATGGCGTTACCGGCACCGCTGAACTTGGGGTTCTTCTCGTTGATCAGCAACGACACCTGGTAGTCGGTGGCCGGGGTCGAGAAGGCCACGGCTTGGGCACGCTCGGGCGTCATGTTCAGCGCCATGGCCATGTCCCACTTGCCGCTTTGCAGGCCGGCCACCTGGTTGTCCCAGCTGGTGTCGACGAATTGCGCTTTGACCTTGAGCACGTTCTCGGCGAAGTCCCGGCACAGGTCGACGAAATAGCCGCTGTACTGCCCGGAGGCCGGGTCGCGCATCACATAGGGGGCTGCGACAGCTGCGCCGCAACGCAGTACCCCGGCTTTCTGGACGCTTTGCCAGGTGTGGCTGTCGGCGTGCGCCGCAGGTTGCGACAGCAACGCCAGGGCTGCGGTAAGGCATGCAACGCCAGCGCTGACTTTGCGTGAAAGGGACCGTGCCATGTTGAATCTCTCCGGTAATTTGTTTTTGTAGGCAGAAGAGCAAGCAAACGAATCGCTGTGTTTTATTTGAGTGCTGCAATGTGTGCAGCGATGCATTCAGGCTATTGCGACTCTGCGCAAGCTGTCAACACGCTTGAAAGAATTTTTTGACGCAAAGCGCTCCCGATCACCTGCAAAAGTGATTGGGGGAGCGCGCTGTGGGGGAGGAGGGGGCGAAGCTAGGCGGGGCTGCCGGTCAACTGCAATTCGTTGAGAAAACGCTCAAGGATCATGTTCGGGCGGCGCCCTTTGCGGGTGGCGATGGCGAGCTTGGCATCGAAGTGCAGGCGGTTGGGGTCAAGCGCTGCCATGATGCCTTTCTCCACCCAGGTGGCAGCGTAATGATCGGGCAGGAAACCGATGTAGCTGCCGGTGAGGATAAGAAATGCGATCCCCTCGCGGTCAGTCGCCGAAGCCGCGAAGTTGAGCAGTTGGTGCAGCCCGATTGCCTCGGCGGTCATCCGGTAGGTCGGCACGACGGCATCGGCCTGGGCCAGTTGTTCATCGGTGACACTGGCGGCATGGGCGAACAGCGGGTGCTCGTGGCTGCAATACAGGTTTGAACGTTCCTCGTAGAGCAGGCTGTAGTCCAGGCCGGACAGCGGCGAAATCAGCGGCACTGCGCCAACGTGCAGGTGGCCATCCAGCAGGCCGCGCTCGATTTCACCGGGGGTACTCATGCTGAGGTTGATGCGCACGCCGCTGCCCTCGGCGCGCACGGCCTTCAGCGCATGGGTGATGCGCATCTTCGGCTGGGTGACCAGGTTGTTGACGATTGCGACGTTGAGGTCGCCCCGCAACTGTTGGTGCATCTGGTTCACTTCGCTGCGAAAACCCTCGATGGCCACCAGCACGGTTTCACTGGCGCGCAGCACCTCACGGCCTTCGTCGGTAAGGGCAAAACCTGCGCGGCCCCGCTGGCACAAGCGCATCCCCAGGCGCTTTTCCAGGTCGCCCATGTGCAGGCTGATGGCGGAGCGGGTGATGCCCAGCGCACTTTCGGCGCCCGAGAAACTGCCGCATTCGGCGACGGTTTTGAAAACCCGTAGCAGCCTGAGATCAAAATCACTTACCTGATGCAGGGGCGTCTTCTTGGTCATGCGTGAGTTATCCAGTAACTGAGTGCAAGAAAATATAGATTTATCGCACATGACTTTCCAGCACAAGCTAGGCGCATCACTCCACGCTCAGGATTACCGTCATGAACCAGGCCCTGCAGACACCTCTCTCCCTGGCCAGTGGCCTGCAGCTCGAATCGCACTGGATGCCGTTTTCCTCGAACCGGAATTTCAGGAAAGACCCACGCTTCATCGTGGGTGCCAAAGGTAATCACCTGATCGATGAGCATGGCCGCGAGGTGTTCGATAGCCTCTCGGGTTTGTGGACCTGCGGCGCGGGCCATTCCCGGCAGGAAATTGCCGACGCTGTCGCCAGGCAACTGGTGTCCCTGGATTACTCGCCAGCGTTTCAGTATGGCCACCCCCTGTCGTTCCAGCTGGCTGAAAAGATTGCCGGTTTGGTGCCAGGTAATCTCAACCACGTGTTCTTTACGGGGTCGGGGTCGGAAAGTGCCGATACCGCTATCAAGATGGCCCGTGCGTACTGGCGCCTTAAAGGTCAGCCACAAAAAACCAGGCTGATTGGTCGTGCCCGTGGCTATCACGGCGTAAACGTTGCTGGCACCTCGCTGGGTGGTATTGGCGGCAACCGCAAGATGTTCGGCCCCTTGATAGAGGTAGACCACCTGCCGCACACCTTGCAGCCAGGCCTGGCGTTCACCAAGGGGGCCGCCGAGACGGGTGGCGTGGCCTTGGCCAATGAATTGCTGAAGCTGATCGAGCTGCATGACGCCTCCAACATCGCGGCAGTCATCGTCGAACCGATGTCTGGCTCGGCGGGTGTCATCGTGCCGCCGCAAGGCTACCTTCAGCGCCTGCGCGAGATCTGCGACCAGCACAACATCCTGCTGATCTTCGATGAGGTGATCACGGCGTTCGGGCGCCTGGGCAGCATGACCGGTGCCGAGTACTTCGGCGTTACCCCAGACGTGATGAACATCGCCAAGCAGGTCACCAACGGTGCCATCCCGATGGGCGCCGTGGTTGCCTCCAGCGAGATCTACAACACCTTCATGTACCAGGCGTCGCCCGAATACGCGGTCGAGTTCGCCCACGGTTACACCTATTCGGCCCACCCGGTGGCCTGCGCAGCGGCCCTGGCCACCCTGGACCTGCTGGAAAAGGACAACCTGGTCCAGCAGTCGGCAGAACTGGCCCCGCATTTCGAGCAGGCCATTCATGGCCTGAAGGGCAGCCGGCACATCGTCGACATCCGCAACTGCGGCCTGGCCGGTGCGTTGCAGATTGCGCCGCGCGATGGCGACGCGCTGGTTCGCCCGTTCGAGGCGGGCATGGCGTTGTGGAAAGCAGGTTTCTACGTGCGCTTTGGTGGTGACACCTTGCAGTTCGGCCCAACGTTCAACACCCAACCCCAGGAACTGGATCGCCTGTTCGATGCCGTGGGCGAAGCCTTGCACGGTATCGACTGATCAGCATGTGCCCGCGCGACGGGCGCTTCCTTAATACAACAAACAGACAGCTTGGCACCAAGCTCGAGGAAAGAAGATGGCAACTATCAAGCACTTGATCCATGGTGAGCACATCGCGGACGACGCCCGCACCACGGATGTGTTCAACCCGTCCACTGGCCAGGCTATCCACAAATTGGGCCTGGCGAGCCGCGCCACCGTGCAAAAGGCCATCGAGTCGGCCCAGGCCGCCTTCCCGGCCTGGCGCAACACCCCGCCGGCCAAGCGCGCCCAGGTGATGTTCCGCTTCAAGCAACTGCTGGAGGCGAACGAGCAGCGTATTGCCCAGCTGATCAGCGAAGAGCACGGCAAAACCATCGAAGATGCCATCGGTGAACTCAAGCGCGGTATCGAAAACGTCGAGTTCGCCAGTGCCGCCCCCGAAATCCTCAAGGGCGAATACAGCCGCAACGTGGGCCCGAACATCGATGCCTGGAGCGACCTGCAGCCCATCGGCGTGGTCGCCGGTATCACCCCGTTCAACTTCCCGGCCATGGTGCCACTGTGGATGTACCCACTGGCCATTGCCTGCGGTAACTGCTTTATCCTCAAACCGTCCGAGCGCGACCCAAGCTCGACGCTGCTGATCGCCGAACTGCTGCACGAAGCCGGCCTGCCAAAAGGCGTGCTGAACGTGGTGCACGGTGACAAGGAAGCGGTGGACGCCCTGATCGAGGCGCCTGAAGTGAAGGCCCTGAGCTTCGTCGGTTCGACCCCGATCGCCGAATACATCTACGCCGAAGGCACCAAGCGCGGCAAGCGCGTGCAAGCCTTGGGCGGCGCCAAGAACCACGCGGTGCTGATGCCGGACGCCGAGCTGGACAACGCCGTCAGCGCGCTGATGGGCGCCGCCTACGGTTCGTGCGGCGAGCGCTGCATGGCGATCTCCGTGGCCGTGTGTGTAGGTGACCAGGTGGCAGACGCCCTGATCGCCAAGCTCGAACCCCAGATCAAGGCGCTGAAAATCGGTGCTGGTACCACCTGCGGCCTGGACATGGGCCCGCTGGTTACCGCGGCTGCGCGTGACAAGGTGCTGGGTTACATCGATGACGGCGTTGCTGCCGGTGCCAAGGTGGTGGTCGATGGCCGTGGTTTCAAAGTGGCGGGCAACGAAGACGGCTACTTCGTGGGCGGTACGCTGTTTGACCGTGTTACCCCGGAAATGCGCATTTATAAAGAAGAGATCTTCGGCCCCGTACTGTGCGTGGTGCGTGTGAACAGCCTGGAAGCGGCGATCCAGCTGATCAACGACCACGAGTACGGCAACGGCACCTGCATTTTCACCCGCGACGGTGAGTCCGCGCGCCTGTTCTGCGACGAGATCGAGGTTGGCATGGTGGGGGTCAACGTACCGCTGCCGGTGCCGGTGAGCTACCACAGCTTCGGCGGCTGGAAGCGTTCGCTGTTCGGCGACCTGCACGCCTACGGCCCTGACGGTGTGCGCTTCTACACCCGCAAGAAGGCGATCACCCAGCGCTGGCCGAAACGCACCAGCCATGAGGCTGCGCAATTCGCTTTCCCTAGCAACAGCTAAGGCATGACGTGTTCGAGTGGCAGCGCCATTGGTTGTTCTGACGGAGAAAGCCGATGGCGCTGTTGCTCAACCCCCCGTAGAGCTGCTACGGGCCCCCGGTAAAGGCCGGGATTCATTCTCACCCTTTGTCAAAAGCCTTGGCTGGAGACCTCGCCGCCACCACGCTGGCGGCTTTTCTTTGTCAGGCTGATCAATTAGAGGTCGCTGTGCATCATGGCAATCACCAATGAATACGTTAAAGGTCTGGACCGCGACTATGTGTTCCACTCGTGGTCGACGCAAGGTTTACTCAACCCCCTGGTGATCGCAGGCGGGGAGGGGTGCACGGTATGGGACCACGACGGCAAGCGCTATCTGGACTTCTCCAGCCAGCTGGTCAATACCAACCTGGGTCATCAGCACCCGGCAGTCATCAAAGCGGTCCAGGAACAGGCCTCCACGTTGATGACCGTGGCTCCGGCCACTGCCAACCTGGCGCGAGGCGAAGCGGCCAAGCGCATCATTGAGCAAGCGCCGAAGGGCTTCAAAAAGGTGTTCTTCACCAACGGCGGCGCTGATGCCAATGAAAACGCCATGCGCATGGCGCGGCTGTTCACCGGGCGTGACAAAGTGCTGTCCGCCTACCGGTCGTATCATGGCAATACCGGCTCCGCGATCGTCGCTACTGGCGATCCTCGTCGCGTGCCGAACGAGTACGCTCGTGGCCACGTGCATTTTTTCACCCCGTATCTGTACCGCAGCGAGTTCAGCGCGCAGAACGAGGCTGAGGAGACCGAACGTGCACTGCGGCATTTGCGCCGCGTCATCGAAGCCGAAGGTTCCAGTTCGATCGCTGCCATTCTGCTCGAAAGCCTGCCTGGCACTGCCGGTATCCTGATGCCGTCTGCCGCCTACATGCAGGGCGTGCGCGAACTGGCAACCGAGTTCGGCATCATGCTGATTCTCGACGAGGTAATGTCGGGCTTCGGCCGGACCGGCAAATGGTTCGCCCTGGAGCACTATGGTGTCGTGCCAGACCTCATCACTTTCGCCAAGGGCGTCAACTCAGGCTATGTGCCAGTAGGCGGCGTAGTGATCTCCGAGAAGATTTCGACATACTTCGATACCCACTTCTTCCCGGGCGGCCTGACCTATTCCGGGCACCCACTGGCCATGGCTTCGATCGTTGCCGCGATCGACGCCATGCGCAAGGAGCAGGTTGTCGAGAACGCACTGCACATCGGCACCGAGGTGCTGGGCCCGCGCCTGCGCGAGCTGCAGCAGCGTCACGCTTTAATCGGTGAAGTCCGTGGTGCCGGCGTGTTCTGGGCGCTGGAGCTGGTCAGCGACAAACAAAGCCGTGCCCCGCTGGCTGCCGACAAGATGCTGGCGATCAAAGGCAAGTTGCTGGAACGTGGCTTGCTGCCATTCGTGGTCGAAAACCGCATTCACGTGGTGCCACCTTGCGTTGTCAATGCGCAAGAGATCGAAGAGGGCGTTGCCATTCTGGATGAAGTGATCGGCTCGGTGCTGGGTTAATACGCACAACGAAAAAGCCGGCATTCTCCAGTAATGCCGGCTTCTGGCTTTCAGGGGCAGCCCGTAAGTTCAGACGATGAAGTTCACCAAGCGGTTAGGTACCACGATCATTCTCCCCGCACCTTCCATATACTTGCTCAATGCCCCATCGCAGAGCGCTTGGCTGCGGATCGTGTCATGGTCGGCGTCGGCCTTTACGAAAATCTCCCCGCGCAGTTTGCCGTTCACCTGCACCATCATCCTCACTTCATCCTGTTTCAGGGCTTCGCTGTCCGGTGTCGGCCAGGCACTGTCGTAGATCGCGCCAGGCAACGCCAGTGCTTCCCAGAGTGCCTGGGTAATATGCGGCGTCACCGGATGCAGCACCTGCAGGAGAATGGACATGGTGTCCCGGCATACCTGGCGGCCAGCGCCGCGGGCTCCCTCGAGCACCTTGAGCATCTTCATGGCGCCCGAGACGACGGTGTTGTACTGCAGGCGCTCATAGTCGGTATTGATCTGCTGCAGCAGGCCATGGGTCTCGAAGCGCACACGGCTGGCTTGCGCGGCATCCGTCACCAGATCGGCACCTTCTTCCCAGCGGGCTTGCTCTTCAACGGCAAACTTCCAGAGACGGCGCAGAAAGCGATAAGCCCCTTCGACACCGCTATCGCTCCAGATCGTGCTCTGGTCCGGAGACCCTGCGAAGATGGTGAACAGGCGTGCAGTGTCGGCGCCGAACCGGTTGATGATGTCTTTGGGCTCGACCACGTTGTTCTTCGACTTGGACATCTTCTCCACCCCGCCCAGGCACACGGGCAAGCCATCCTCCACCGCAGTGGCGCTGACCGGGCGGCCTTTCTCATCGTAGTGAACCATTACCTCTGAGGGGTAGAACCAACGCCGGCTGCCGTCTTCGGCCTTGCGGTAGTAACTCTCTCGCAGCAGCATGCCTTGGGTGAACAGGTTCTTGAACGGCTCACTGAAGTCCACCAGTCCCTCGTCGCGCATCGCCTTGGTCCAGAACCTGGCGTAGAGCAGGTGCAGCACCGCATGCTCGATGCCGCCGATGTACTGGTCGATGGGCATCCAGTAGCGACTGCCAGGCCCGACCATCGAGCTATGGCAGTCCGGGTCGCAGTAGCGCATGAAGTACCAGCTTGAATCGACGAAGGTATCCATGGTGTCCGTTTCCCGAAGCGCGGGCGCGGCACAACGCGGACATGCGACGTGGCGGAACGCATCATGCTGCTGCAGCGGGTTGCCACTGCCATCGGGAATGCAGTCGGTCGGCAATACCACCGGCAGGTCCGCATAAGGCACCGGCACATCGCCACAGTGTTCGCAATGGATGATAGGAATAGGTGTTCCCCAGTAGCGCTGCCGGGATATGCCCCAGTCACGCAAGCGCCAAGTGGTGGCTTGCTCGCCGCATTCGCGCTCAGCCAAGGCATCGACGATCGCCAGAGACGCCTGGTCCACCGTAAGGCCATCGTAGGCGCCTGAATTGATCAGGCGACCTTCCCGACTGGCGTAGCGATCCGACCATGTGGCAGGGTCATAGGCCGCCCCTTCGAAAGCGATGACGGGGCGCACCGGCACGCCGTACTGACGGGCAAAGTCGAAATCACGCTCATCGTGGGCCGGCACCCCCATCAAAGCGCCTTCACCATATTCACCGAGCACATAATTGGTGATCCAGACGGCGACCGGTGCGCCTGTCAGTGGGTGCTCGACGTGCAAGCCGCTGGGGATGCCGAGCTTCGCCTGTGCCCCGGCGTCAGGGCTGGCCTGTGCCGACTGCCGGCACGCCTGCACCTGTTGTTCGAGCCCAGGCTCGAGCTCAATGGCTCGTTTTGCCAGAGGATGATCTGGGGAAACAGCGCAGAATGTCACACCCATCAGTGTATCGACGCGCGTGGTGAATACCCACAGCTTGCCCGCGTCTATCAACTGCCCGCTGGCATCTTCGATCGCGTGGCGGAAGGCCAGGCGCACGCCGCTGACCTTGCCAATCCAGTTGCGCTGCATGCTGCGAACCATGTCCGGCCAGCCTTCCAGGGTATCGATGCCCGACAGCAGCTCTTCGCGATACTGCGTGATGCGCAGGTAGTAGCCAGGAATCTCGCGCTTCTCCACCAGCGCTCCGGATCGCCAACCCCGTCCATCTACCACCTGCTCATTGGCGAGCACGGTCTGGTCGATGGGGTCCCAGTTGACGATCTGGGTTTTCTTGTAGGCCACGCCCTTTTCCAGCAGTTTCAGGAATAACCACTGGTTCCACTTGTAGTATTGCGGATCGCAGGTGGCGATTTCCCGTGACCAGTCAAACGCCAGCCCGAGCGGTTGCATCTGCGACTTCATGTCGGCAATGTTCAACCGTGTCCATTCGGCTGGAGGCACGCCCGATTGCATGGCGGCATTTTCCGCCGGCAGGCCGAAAGCATCCCACCCCATCGGCATCAGGACGTTGTAGCCCTTCATCCGCAAGTGGCGCGCCAACATGTCGTTGATCGTATAGTTGCGCACATGGCCCATGTGCAATTTCCCCGACGGGTAGGGCAGCATGGAGCAGGCATAGAACTTTGGCCGACTTTCGTCTTCTGTAGCCTTGAAGACTTCCGCGCGAAGCCATTTGGCCTGGGCTGTGCTTTCAACCCAGGCAGGATCATACTGCTGTCGCATAGGCGCTCCTCGATGTTACTTGTGCCAAGTGGAAATCAATCGCCCGACTCATGCGTTTTTTGTTGGACGATACTTGGCCGGCTGAAGACTATTTAGTTCGCCGCGCATCTGGCCAAGCGTGGGTCGATCTCCAGCCCGAGATAGGAACACGCGCACATGTGCATGAACTCGTGCCCGCTCTGGTCAACCATGCGGCTGCGCTCGACATGCCTGAGGCTCAAGTCGGTCAACCCGGAGTTTTGTGCGAGCTGCCAGGAGGGATTACCAGTTTCGACCGTCCTTGCACAGGCATCTATATAGGCTGAACGTGAAGAACTGACCTGATTTTCAGATGCTGGTCACCGTCGAGAGAGTTGAGCGGTCAGTTGGTCAGTGAGGCCGAATATGGCCAAGACCAAACTTCCATGTCAAGCGTTTCTTTCAGAATAATGTAGTGATCTATGAATAGTAGCTCGGAGGGTGAGAATTATTGAGTTATCTCATCTTGGCCGCACGGGCAGCGGTGTGGTCTCGGAGTTGTGTAAAGACTAGTATTAATTTTTGTAAGGAGAGTTGTTGGTGTGTTTAATTGTGTCGATGTGGCTGTAGGAAAGTTTGAAGTAATATGTAGGAAAAGCCCTTGTGATATGTCGAGTTAATTTACAAAGTGTTTGCTGTAAGTTGCTTTTTTAGAGATATGGACGATGTCGAGTGTGGAGGCTTATCAGTTCGACTGATCACGAAGGTGGCTTCCGCCTGCGTGTTATGTGGGCGTGCTGGTCAGTAAAGTACATAGGAGATCCGCCAGCCCTTTGGGCTGCGCAGTCGCGTAGAGAACATAGTTCGGGGCGCCGCAGTTCCCTGTCATGCTTCGCGGGCAAACCCTAATGCCAGTCAGTTAAGTCTATAAGGCACATTGGGGCTGCTGTGCAGCCCATCGCCGGCAAGCCAGCTCCCACAGGGGCCGCGCCGATCTCAAGCGGTGCGCCGACCCGGTGGGGGCTGGCGGGGCGGCGCGTGGCCGCAAAGCGGCCCCGAATGGCTTAACTGACTGGCATTAGGGCAAGCCCGCTCCCACAGCCAGTGCTCAATCGAGGCGTTGGATCAGGGGGAGGGGCTTTGAAGGCTTACTGGTCTTCAGCCAGGAACAGCCACGTCTCGATCACCGAATCCGGGTTCAACGAAACACTGTCGATGCCTCGCTCCATCAGCCACTTGGCCAGGTCCGGGTGGTCCGACGGGCCCTGGCCGCAAATGCCGATGTACTTGCCGGCCTTGTTGCACGCGGCAATGGCGTTGGCCAGCAGCTTTTTCACCGCAGGGTTACGCTCGTCGAACAGGTGGGCAATGATACCCGAGTCACGGTCCAGGCCCAGGGTCAGCTGGGTCAGGTCGTTGGAACCGATCGAGAAGCCGTCGAAGTACTCCAGGAACTCTTCGGCCAGAATGGCGTTGGACGGCAGCTCGCACATCATGATCACGCGCAGGCCGTTGTCGCCGCGGGCCAGGCCGTTTTCAGCCAGCAGGTCGACGACCTGGCTGGCTTCGCCCAGGGTGCGCACGAACGGCACCATGATCTCGACGTTGGTCAGGCCCATCTCGTTGCGCACGCGCTTCAGCGCACGGCATTCGAGTTCGAAGCAGTCACGGAACGATTCGCTGATGTAGCGCGAAGCCCCGCGGAAGCCCAGCATCGGGTTTTCTTCTTCCGGCTCGTACAGCTTGCCGCCGATCAGGTTGGCGTACTCGTTGGACTTGAAGTCCGACAGGCGCACGATGACCTTTTTCGGGTAGAAGGCCGCCGCCAGGGTGCTGATACCTTCGACCAGTTTCTCGACGTAGAAGCCGACCGGGTCGTTGTAGCCGGCGATGCGCTTGTCGACGCTCTCTTTCAGCTCCGGTGGCAGGCCGGCGTAGTTCAGCAGCGCCTTGGGGTGCACGCCGATCATGCGGTTGATGATGAACTCCAGGCGCGCAAGGCCGACACCGGCGTTGGGCAGCTGGGCGAAGTCGAAGGCGCGGTCCGGGTTGCCGACGTTCATCATGATCTTGAACGGCAGTTCGGGCATGGCATCGACCGAGTTCTGCTTGATGTCGAAGCCCAGCTCACCTTCGAAGATGAAGCCAGTGTCGCCTTCGGCACAGGAAACCGTCACGCCCTGGCCGTCCTTGAGCACCTGGGTGGCGTTGCCGCAACCGACCACGGCCGGAATCCCCAGCTCACGGGCGATGATCGCGGCGTGGCAGGTACGCCCGCCGCGGTTGGTGACGATGGCGCTGGCGCGCTTCATCACCGGCTCCCAGTCCGGGTCGGTCATGTCGGAGACCAGTACGTCACCTGGCTGGACCTTGTCCATTTCCGACACATCGTTGATCACGCGGACCTTGCCGGCGCCGATGCGCTGGCCGATGGCACGGCCTTCGACCAGCACGGTGCCCTTTTCCTTCAGCAGGTAGCGTTCCATGACATTGGCGCTGGAGCGGCTTTTCACCGTTTCAGGGCGGGCCTGGACGATGTACAGCTTGCCGTCGTCGCCATCTTTGGCCCACTCGATGTCCATCGGGCGCTGGTAATGCTGCTCGATGATCATGGCCTGCTTGGCCAGTTCGCTGACCTCGGCATCGCTCAGGCAGAAGCGCGCGCGCTCGGCACGGTCGACTTCCACGGTCTTGACCGAACGGCCGGCCTTGGCTTCGTCGCCGTAGACCATCTTGATGGCCTTGCTGCCCAGGTTGCGGCGCAGGATGGCCGGGCGGCCGGCCTGCAGGGTGTTCTTGTGCACGTAGAATTCGTCAGGGTTGACCGCACCCTGCACCACGGTTTCGCCCAGGCCGTAGGCGCCGGTGATGAACACCACGTCGCGGAAGCCCGACTCGGTGTCGAGGGTGAAC
The DNA here is from genome assembly GCF_042956345.1 of Pseudomonas sp. NPDC008258. NCBI lineage: Bacteria > Pseudomonadati > Pseudomonadota > Gammaproteobacteria > Pseudomonadales > Pseudomonadaceae > Pseudomonas > Pseudomonas sp. NPDC008258. The sequence goes on along the minus strand of NZ_JBIBGE010000016.1, from coordinate 64,839 downwards.
ATGACGCCGGCGGTGCCGGTTTCGGAGCGGACCATGCGCTGCACACCGGCAGACAGGGCGACCAGCTTGTGGTCGAAGCCCTGGTGCACGCGGTAGGCGATGGCGCGGTCGTTGAACAGCGAGGCGAACACCTCCTTGGCCGCGCGGATCACGTTGTCGACGCCACGGATGTTGAGGAAGGTTTCCTGCTGGCCGGCGAACGAGGCGTCCGGCAGGTCTTCGGCGGTGGCCGAGGAGCGCACGGCCACGGCCATGTTGTCGTTGCCGGCAGCCATCGCGGCGAAGGCGGTTCGGATTTCCGAATCCAGACGCGCCGGGAATTCGGCTTCCATGACCCACTGGCGGATCTGCGCGCCGGTCTTGGTCAGGGCGTTGATGTCATCCACGTCCAGCGCGTCGAGCGCGGCGTGAATCTTGTCGTTCAGGCCACTCTGCTCGAGGAAGTCACGGTACGCCTGCGCCGTGGTGGCAAAGCCGCCCGGCACGGACACCCCGGCACCTGCGAGGTTACTGATCATCTCGCCCAGGGATGCGTTCTTGCCCCCCACATGCTCCACATCATGGACGCCGAGCTTATCGAGGGACACTACATACTCAACCACGTTTGAATCTCCGGTAGACGTTGCAGACATGCTCATCGCTCAGGCAGCGCGGCACGTTGTTCGTGATGCTGGGCGCCTGTGGCATGCGTCCTTCTCTGGTGGAGCAGGCCAAGGCAGATGATCATCACGGCCAGCAGCCCGGTGGCGGTGATCTCCGAGCGATAGGCCGGGATGAAGAACATGCCGATCAGTGCCCCACTGATGAACAGGATCACTGCCCAGGTCAGCCACGGGAACAGCCACATGCGAAACGCCGGCGTGCTGCCTGCGGCCATCAGCTTCTTGCGCAGGCACAGCTGCGAGATGGCAATGACCAGGTAGACCAGCAGGGCGACAGCACCGGAGGTAGAAAGCAGGAACTTGAACACGTTTTCCGGCGCGAAGTAGTTGATGAAGGTTGCCGCTATACCGATCACCGTAGAACCGGCTACCGCCGCAAGCGGCACATTCGCCTTGGTGGTGTACTTGTACAACCGTGGTGCATCACCGCGTTTGGCCAGCGAGTAGAGCATGCGAGAGGCGGTGTATACCTGCGAGTTCATGCAGCTGGCGACCGCCAGCAGTACGACGATGTCGATCAGCAGGTTGGCGTTGGGAATGTTCATTATCTCCAGCGCGCGCTGGAACGAGCCGACTTCTGGCAGGCGTGGGTCGTCCCAAGGTACGACGCACAGAATCATCAGGATCGACAACAGGTAGAACACGCAGATACGCCATACCACCGAGTTGGTGGCGCGGGTGATCTGGCGAGCGGGGTTCTTCGACTCTGCTGCTGCGATGGTCACCACTTCGGCGCCGATGAAGCTGAACATGGTCGTGAGCATGGCGCCGATGACCGCTGATAATCCGTTCGGTGCGAAGCCGCCGTGCTGGGCCATCAGTTGCCCGATGCCGCTGACTTCACGATTGGGCAGCAAGCCCATCAGTGCAGCTGCGCATAGCGCAATGAAGGAGATGATGGCGACAATCTTGATCAGGCCAAACCAGAACTCGAACTCACCGTAGCGGGCGACACTGAACAGGTTGGAGCACGTCAGCAGCACGATCACGGCCATGGCAGTGATCCAGGTGTCGATAGCCGGCACCCACGCATGGACGATGTTAGCTGCAGCAATGGCTTCCAATGGAATGGCCAGTACCCAGAACCACCAATACAGCCAGCCGATGCTGAAGCCGGCCCAAGGGCCGATGGCCCGGTCGGCATAGGTAGAGAACGAACCTGTATCCGGTGACGCAACCGCCATTTCGCCCAGCATGCGCATGACCAGCACCACAAGCGCGCCAGTAAAGATGTAGGCCAGGATAACGGCCGGGCCGGCCTTGGCAATGGCATGCCCTGAGAAGACGAACAGGCCTGCACCGATGACGCCGGCAATCGAAAGCATGGTGACATGGCGCTGCTTCAAGCCGGGAGCGAGTGATGTATTTGACATGGATAGACTCATTAGTTGTTCTTGGAGCGTTCTAATCCGTACAACAGGCAAGGCCCCACCGCACTGCGTGCTGCCGTGCGGTGGGGCAGGGCGCTAGCGCAGGCTTGCCTTCTGGAACGGGCACTGCGGTGACAGTGCCAAGGTGTCTGGGGCATGGCCGAGCAGCTCGCAGAGCGCGTCGACGATGATTTGGTGATCCTGCCGATCAGGCAGGCCAGAAACCGTTACCGAGCCGATCACGCCTGTGCCGCGGACGATGATCGGGAAGCCGCCGCCGACGCTTGCGTAGTCGGCCGGTGCAAGGAAATAGCGCTGGCTGATGTCCAGGCCTTCCAGGGCCAGCTGGTAGCGGATGCGATAGGAACTGCGCAGGAAGCGCTGAACGGTGTTGTTCTTGCGCGCCACCCACGCGAGGTTGTCCGGGGTGATGCCGGGCCTTGCGGCGAAAAACAGGGGGCGGTCGAAGCGCCTTACATCAATCACTAGCGGCCACGAATTGGCCTCCGCCTGCTGGTACAGAAGACTGCCCAGTTGCCAAGCCGTTTCCTCGTTGAAACGCGGAAACTGGAGGGTTTCTTCCTGGTGAATCAAAAGCGCCAGTTCATCGTTCAGGCTCATGGTCATCCTCCATTCAGCGGTCTGCCGCTCGCGCGGACCCTACAGAGCACAAAAGCTTGGGGTGAAAGCATTGTTGAGTTAAATCCATTTATTCTCACGCTATGTTTTAAAAATGCTCACCAATTATCAGGCAGCGTATTGAATGCTCTAGCGTTTGGTATTTCTGTTCACAACAGCCTTCCCTGGAGGATAAATCGCTACAGAGCAAAGCTGTTGACAGCCTCTATCATAGTTTTTATTGTGAATGCAGTCATGCACACAAAATCGCATGCAGAAAGTGCCGTACCTTCCTGCCAAAAAACAATGAATATCAGTGAGGTGTGAAATGGTTCTTCCGGTCCCTTCGTATCTGAAAGGTCTGTTCGTTGGCGCAAGCCTGTGTGGTGCACTGCAGGCCCACTCCGCTGCCCAGGCTGCAGACACGTCCGTTTGGCAGGGTATTCAAAAGGCAGGCGAGTTGCGCTGCGGTGCGGCGGTGGCCGCGCCCTATGTGATGCGCGACGCCAAGACGGGTGAGTACAGCGGCTACTTTGTCGACCTGTGCCGCGATTTCGGGGAGAAGGTGCTGAAGGTCAAGGTGTCGTTCGTGGACACCAACTGGGACAACCTGGTAGCCGGTTTGCAAAGCAGCAAGTGGGACCTGGCCATGGCGTTGAACCAGACCCCAGAGCGTGCCCTGGCGGTAGCCTTCACCGTGCCCGCTACCGATTACCAGGTGTCGCTGCTGGTGAACAAGGACAACCCCAAGGTCGCTGATGTGAAAGAGGACATCGCGGCCCTGGACAAGCCCGAAGTGACCTTCGCCGTGATGTCGGGCACCGCCCAGGACAAAGCCATTTCTTCGGTGATCCATAACGGCAAGATCATGCGCTTGCCAGGCATGGATGAAGCCCGCCTTGCCGTCATGTCCAAGCGCGCCGACGTACTGGTTGATGCCAGCGACACCAACCACTTGTTCGCCCTGGCCAACCCCACCTGGGCGCGTGAGATTCTGCCCAAGCCGGCTTTGGCCAAGCAGGGCGTATCGTTTGGTGTGCGGCGCGACATTTCGCCTGCTGACCTGGAAGTGCTGAACATCTACCTGCGCCAACGGCGCGACACCGGCGATATCCAGCAACTGGTCGACAAGGCTTCAAATCAGGCCAACGCGGCCAACTAGCATTCCCTGGCATGCTGCCCGGGCTTTTGAAGCGGGCAGCATTTCCCGTTCTTGAACCAAGAAGGTGATAACTGATGTATGACCCGACACGCCCCCTGGCAGGACAAACCGTACTGGTGACTGGTGCTTCTGGTGGTATTGGTGCCGCGATCGTGGAACAGTTGGCGGCTGAGGGCGCGCGCCCGATCATTCATTACAGCCGGGACGAGCAGGGTGCCCGCGCATTGCTTGAGCGCATCGGCGGTAATGGCTGGATCGTGCAGGGCGACCTGAGTGATGAGGCCGGGCCGGAACAACTTTGGCACGCAGCGCTTGAGTTGAGCGGTGGCCGTATCCACGGCCTGGTGAACAACGCCGGCATCCGCACTGAAATTGCGCTGGATGCCAGCTCGGCAGAGTGGCGCGCGGCGTGGCGTCGTGAGTTCCAGGTTAACTTCTTTGCTGCTGCTGATCTGAGCCGTGAAGCTGTGCAGCACTACAGCGCGAATGGTGGCGGGCGGATCATCAACATGGCCAGCCGCGCCGCCCAGCGCGGCTACGCTGCGGATGCCCTGCCTTACGGCACCAGCAAGGCTGCGTTGATCAATCTGACCAAGTCGATTGCACGGAGCATGGGTGGTTGCGGGGTGGTGGCAGTGGCCATCGCGCCGGGCTGGGTGCGCACCGACATGGCGGAGCAGTTTGTTGCTCAGCATGGTGAGGCTGCGGCGGTGAGCGATATTCCCGTTGGGCGCATGGCGAGCCCGGCAGAAGTGGCAGAGTTGGTTGCCTTCACGCTGCGGCCATCACAAGCATCGCTGAACGGGGCCACGCTGGATGTGAATGGCGGTAGTTATATTCGTTGAGGCTTCAGCTTAGGCAGCGCTCGCGTTGAAACGTGGCCTTGCATCCAGTCCTTCAGGCTGCGCTGTCGGGCAGAGAGCAGAGCTTGTAGGCGTGTCGCGGACCTTGTGGGAGATCAGGTGCTCGCCACAGCATCTTCAGCGCCTGTTAGACCGAGCCCCGCCCGCATGGCGCATCGCGAGCTGGCGCTCGCTCTCACAAAACTGCGCATAACTCAGTGATATAGCAGGAGACCCTGTGGGAGCCGCGCTTGCCGGCGATGGGACGCGAAGCGGCCCCGGCAATTTATGCATCAACCTAGAAATCGCGGGGCCGCCTCGCCACCCATCGCCGGCAAGCGCGGCTTCCACAAGAACAGCTGCGGGTAATCCCGCCACAGGAAATGCGGCGCCCTTGCCAGCAACAGTTCTCTGCGCGACAGCCCAGCCCAAAAAGCAGGGTGATCTCCTGCATTTGTTCCGGGCCAACAATCCCAGCGGGATTAGCGCACGAACACGTTGGCGCATGGCTCGATATCGCGACGTGCAAACAAGGCGGTCGCGCGCACCTGGCACAGGCGTTACTGGCCCGAAACAAACGTAGGAGCGAGCGCCAGCTCGCGATGCGCCGCGCGGGCGGCGCTCGATCTCACAGCCGCTACATATCCCGTGGCCACCACCTGTCAGCCCTCACGCAATCCCCTGTGGGAGCGGGCAAGCCCGCGAATGCGTCCGTACAACCACCATCGCATTCACAGGTAAATCCGCCCCCACAGCCGAATGCCAGTCAGTTAAGCAATTTGGGGCCGCGCTGCGGCCCATCGCCGGTAAGCCAGCTCCCACAGGTACAGCGCATGGCTTGAGTTCAGTGCAATCGGTGTGGGAGCTGGCTTGCCGGCGATGGGCTGCACAGCAGCCCCGGCAGTCTTAACTGACTGGCATTACCCCAAAGCCCCCCTAAATCAATAGCTTATGAGTGGTCCTATGAGAGTTAAACGAATGATTTACGGCTTCATCGGCACGGGCACGATCACCGAAGCCATGATCCACGGCTTGATGGCATCGCCACTTTCAGCCAGCTCGTCGGTGATCGTTTCGCCCAGGAGTGAACAAGTTGCCTCTCGTCTCAGTGCTCAGTACCAACAGGTAACGGTGGGGCACAGCAATCAGCAGGTAGCAGATTCGTGCGACATCCTGGTGTTGGCTATCCGTTGGCAGGTTGCGGAGGAGGTGCTGCGAAACCTGGTAACCCCTGCAAACACCAAGATCATCAGCGTGATCGCCGCCACTGACCATGAAGCCCTTGCCCGCTGGGCCAATGTAGCGGCTGAGCGCATCATCAGGGCTATTCCACTACCGTTTGTTGCCCAGCGTGACGGCGTCACAGCTATCTATCCGGCTGACCCGCTTGCGAGCGAGTTATTTGATGCGTTGGGAACTGCTGTGTGCTGTGACAGCAAGGCTGAGTTCGACCAGTTGGCGGTGGCTAGCGCATTGATGGGGACCTATTTCGGCATTCTTGATCAGGTCGCCAGTTGGCTGGAGGGCAAGGGCTTGCCCAGAGCCAAGGCGCAGGGGTATCTGAAACCACTGTTTGCGAGCTTGGGCAATTTTGCATGCGAGTCAGAAGGGGTTGATTTTGTGGGGTTGCGCAATGAGTTCTCTACGAAGGGAGGGTTGAATGAGCAGGTGCTTCGGGACTTTGAGAGAGGAGGAGGTAGCCGGGCACTGTTGGCGGCTTTGGATAATGTGTTGACCAAAATCCAGGGCTGAATGCGTGGTCTCAAACGGCCGACCGTCGTTGGCTCCTGCCCGGCGTTTATAGCCGATTATCTATCCTATAGCTGCATGGGATAGCTGCTCTGAAGGTCGGCCTTGAGGCCGGGATAATTTGTGTCGAGAATAAAAATATTGGAATACCGTTTGGAATGCCGTCAAGGTGAAAACCATGCTATGAACTGCTCAACTGCTCAACTGCTCAACTGCTCAACTGCTCAACTGCTCAACTGCTCAACTGCTCAACTGCTCAACTGCTCAACTGCTCAACTGGTCTGACACGGCACGCTGCAGTAGATTGAAATTTGGGCGTCCTTGCCCTTCTAATCTTGGGAGGCGACGAGCGTGATGCCAATCGCGCCTTGCGCTTTTATATCAGATGCGGCCAGAGGCTCTTAACAAAATCCGAGTCACGCCCAGTATTCCACCAAGAAAGCATACTTTCGACATAGGGCCGAAGATACTTTCCCTGTGCTTCTACTAGACGAGTACGGTAGTCAGGCTGTTCACGTAAACTCTTCCAATGGATGCCAGCGAAATTTGATAATATGAAGTCTATTGCTAAAACTACGTCCATTGGAGGGTGGCCAATTCTAGGGCTCGGCATTATCAGGATCCCACCATGATTACCTCCGAGAGGTCCTAAGTTCTTCCCGCCATACTGAAAATGATAAAGTGGATGAGCGTCTTCTGGGTCTCCATCCCCGCCGTTGTCAGAGACTAAATGTTTGTCAAAATGCCAAGACGATAGATAGGAGTTATCTTCATTGGTTACCACAATGCTGAATTCAAGCAGCTTTATCAAGTCTGTGAGGTCGTTTGAGCATTTTCCTTGAATTTTAAAGTTCATCATGACATGCAGATAGTCACCTACCGTGCTCGGTATGACTTTCTGAGGTGTTTTCACCCTAAAGCGTAAATCGTCAACTTGATAGCCCCAAGACTCTGGGCCATATGGTTTAGAAATCCCACACATGTTTGCAGCTTGAGTTATGGGGCCTGTGTCAAAGCAAACGTCGCTTACGTTGCGATTAAGAACAATGCCTAGTTGCCGAAGCTCAGATGCAATTTGTTTACGAAAGGAGTCAGGTTTAATCTTTTTTGACATTTTTTAGCCTTTCCGTAAGCTGTTTAAAACGCTCCACTTCCAGTGGGTCGAGAATCCATTCGCTTTTTTTAATCCTATTAAGTACGGCGTGAGCTGACACATACTTACTATCTTGCCATGCATCTTGTCGGGAATTATAGACTTTGAAGCCATCAACTGGGTCGAGCGCTTTTTCAGTGGCGACACACACAGTAGAATATCTTAAGCTATAATTTTCCTGAATCGGGTTTGCGGACACCAATGTTAGCCCAAGCCTTTCATTGATAGTGGCTACGCGCTCTGGGGCCGTAAATTTTCGCAAAGATCCTTTGTAAGAGGCAAGCTCTGACCACCAGTTCTCTATACGATGTACCCACCATCTTGGCCAAGCTTGACGGAACACGCCAGAATATCTGCAGTTCATCAGGCTTTCTAGCAAGTTGCTCCAGCTATCACCAGATTTGTCGATATCAATCCCCAAGCGCGCTGCAAGCATCGCTGGGCTGGCTAATACACCCTCTGATCGAAGCAGCGTGTTTAAAACTTTGCCCGCTATCTCAAATGCTACATTGCCCTTTAGATAAGAGAGGAGGCGTGGGTCTAAACTATCCCGATCTCCTTCAATAAGTCCGATCACATGTTCTAGAGAGTAGCTCGAATGACGTTCATAGATTCCAGAAAGCTCGCGATAACCAGCAGCAAGCCAATAAATTTCGGAGGCTACGTTATCACCGAGTGGATGCTTCCCATCGTCTTTTGCATAAACTGCATCAAATAAGTCATGTGATGAGCTGTCTGGTGCATAAGAATGTACGATATTATCGTTCATTGACCAAAGGATGATAGGGAAATTTGGAAGCTCCTTCTCCGCCATCCGCGTACGTAGCTCTTGTGCGAGCGTTGGGCCGCGATAATAAACTTTATTGCCTTCTGCATCTGCGTCCTGGTCAAGACGAAGGTCAACCAGTAAGCCAAAATAATCCTCTTCACTAGCTAAGCTGTGGATTTTTTCAAACTGACTTGCAAACTCTTCGGGGTGCATTCCTTTGAATTGTAGATTTTGATTGTGAGTGCTTAGCTGGTCTAGCAGTGGCTCAATATATTCTTCTGGCTGATCGTCAATGCACAAGTATTTAACGCAGATCATCTGGTATCTCCTCATCTTCGGCTCTTGGGAACTCAATTCGGATGCACGTTGAGTAGCCTTCAGGTGGTTCAGATATATAAATTTCACCACCCCCGTTCTCAATGATATCCCGAATTATCTTCAGGCCCAGGCCAGACCCAGTAATGTGAACCTCGTCATCTGCCAATGCATCCGCGGGAGTGCTTGTGGTGAAGAATGCATCAAATACTTTCGATTTGTTCTCTTCGGCAATCCCATCACCGTTATCCGAAAACTCGATAAATAGTTTGGTCTCATCAACCTCGCCAGCAACTATCCTTATGTCCCCAATAACCTTGGCACGATTGATTGCTTTTAAAGAGTTGGTGAATAGATTGAAAAATATTGAAGCCCACTCTGATTTATGACTTGGCTTTACAAAAAGCTCATATCCGCTTATGTCTACAGTCAAACTGACGAACTGACGTTTTATGGCTGACTCAACAACCTGCTGGAAGTCACCGATCAAATCTCGAAGCTCGTGTACCTCGAGATTCCTTTGCGAGTTCTGAGTCACTGCCTTGTCAAAATATCTCATGTAAGCTTGTAGTGATTCTATATTGGCTTGCAATGTCCTGATTTTTTCTGCTTCGGGATGAGATTTAGTTAATCGAAAAATGCCCGCTGACAATGCTGACAATACGTGTCTTGTTTCGTGCGTGAATTCACCGATTGTAAGGCCCAGACTTGCCAGGACGCGCAACATCCCGAGTTCTTCGAGTAAAATCTTGGTGTCCTGCTCTAAAAGCTCAATGTTTTCAAAAATTTCTGTGACATCATCATCAAGTTTGGCTTGTTCGGCTGCAGGGCGAGGTAATCCATTATTGCTACTATTGTTGTTGATTTTTTCAACGTATGTAGAAATTTTTGATGTGATTTCGTCTACACGTTCAATAGTGGTTTTCTTGGCGCTTGGATCAGTGGCGAAGATCTTTTTCCCACGCGCATGGGCTATTTTTATAATCCCGTGCATCAGCGACTTATAAATATAGTCTTGAAGCTGTGAGAACGACTGATTTTCAATGAGGCCTTCTCGGCTTGCTGTCTCTTCGAAATGCTCACCAGCTAGATCTGTAAGTTGAACAAAACCTATGAAGTTTGAATTCGCGTGTGGTGGCAGCAATTGTCTGAGTGCCGAAGAGCGCTGTAGGCCCAGCCAGTCATCTTGAGGTTCACCATACGGTAAGACACGGAAGCCATTTCGATAAATCCGGACGCCACTATTCTTTCGAAGGACGTTTCGTACTATGTTTCTTGACCCTGGGGGAAGATCATCTTCGATGAAATAGAACGCTTGAAAACTGACACCCGCTAGGTGGGAGTAATCCTTTATCTCAGCTTCGAAAACTGTTTTGACTCTAGCGTCGGAAATGAGCTTTTCAGGACCGTCGTCAATCTTGTATCGCTTCGAATGGATGGAGAAATATGGTACTCCATCGTCGTCGACGTAACCTGAGATCAATGCGTGTGCATTGTTAAGAATATTCTGGCGTTCACTTGCGATAAGGATTTCTTGTCCGTCAACTTCTTCAAAAAACTCAACAGTAAAACCAGGATCGCCTTCCCCCCTTTTAGGAGCGAATTGAAGCGGGGTTGGTTGTAGGAGGTCAGAAATGAAGCGGTACGCACGTTGGATTTGTGCATTGCTCCATGAGTCTTTCAGTTTGCTGATTCGGAGAGTTGTACCGATTTCAGCTGTGGGGTCGTTAGTGATATCGTTGGAGACAAGAATGAGGTCGCCAACTTCCTCAAACTTGTTCCAATCTATGTCAATGCAAATGCCGTGGGGATCTTCTGATCTTCTAGTTGTCAGTTGCAGACGCATTCCGAGTCGCTGAGCTGAAAATCTACCGATACCTTTACGGCCAGCTCTTTGGCGGGTGTACTTTGGAGAGCGGGGATTTTGACTCTTGCTACGGGTTGATATTCGCATGAAGCCATTTATGAGTTCATCGCGACTCATTCCCAACCCGTTGTCGGTTATTTTTAACTCGCCGCCAGCTTTAGAAGTTTGCTTGAAGACCGCTTTGACATACTCAGCGTCGGCGTCGTAAGCATTTTTTATCAGCTCTGCCACCGCAGTCTCTTGCTTAGAAACTAGTTCGTGCCCTAGCCTAGAAATATGGCTTGCATCGACCGAGAATCGCACGCTTTCAGTGTCATGCTTCGAGATCTCGTTGGCGAGGCTGAGAATCTTTTTGAAATCAACATCGTTCTCGCTTAGCGCTAACGCTAAGCTCTTTTTCAAATCAACGATATCCATTAACCAGCTCCATCTAAGCTACATTTCCCTTACGATGCTCTCGGGCGGAATGCAATGCGCCCTCAAGCTCCATTAACTGGCGTCTAAAGTCCTCCCCAAGCATACCTGCAAGGGCATCATCAGCTATCTTACGCGCGGCTTCTTCATTGGGTGGGTTCTTGGACAATTCTTTATGAGCCGCTTTAAAGGATGTCTCTACTAAATTACTGTCGATAACCTCTGGGTACAAGATTCTTAGCTTCAGCGAGTCTTTGGGTTCCAGCTTTAGAGCACCAGACCCACACGGCCTACCAATAATTTCAGCATGTATCTGTGTAAATGTAGACAAAAAAGAAAGAGTAATGAATTTTTTTCGGTTTGCGCTTGTACGCTCTTTCAAAAATATCCGATACACTGAATTAGTGCAGTTGGCTTTAGCGCTGTTTATAAGTAGTCTTGGGCCGTTGTGTGTTAGAAAGGTAAGAAAGCCGTCAGGGGTCTTATGGTCGTTAGGCTGATGCCAAACCGGCCGCTTCTTATATGTTGCCAAGTCTAATTTTTCAGTGGGGTAGCTACTGAGATAGGCCAAAGCCTGAGGCGAAAGCAGTTTTGTCTTAGTGTTTAGAATTAGGCAGCGAGCATCGGAGTCGATCAAGGTTTGTACTTGGCTATTGGTTAGGTTTATCCCGTTAATGTCTTTAATCTTAGGTACAATAAACTCGTAGTGCTCTCTGTCGATTCCGAGGTTTTTCCAGGCGCTTAATTGTTTGATGAAAAATTTAGTGTCGCCTGTCACGATGCCGATATTAATTCTTGCGATACTTTCTAGTTCGATGTTGGTGGTGCTCTTCGAAAGTTCAGTGAATTTCTGCTGAGCGTTTCTTTCTAGAAAAGAGCCTGCGCCTACGCTTTCAAAGTCGTGGAGTTCGCTTTTGTTCTTCATCCATTTGACAAACAGCTCAGGCAGCTTTGAAAGCGTAGCTGTGTGCGCTATTTTTACTGTGCCTGGATTTTGGCTTGAGTGTTTAAATCCATCGGCAAGCAAAATTACGGTTCGCTCCTCAGCGCCTTCAGATATGAAAATTCTTTCCGCAATAGGCGCTATTAGGCAATTATCGAATTTGTCGCGGAGCAGAGAATGTATTTTCTTCGAGTAATCTGCGGACAGAAAACTTCCTGGAAGGACGAAGGCTAGTCGTCCTCCATCTTTAAGGAAATTTAATGAATGGATCAAAAAATAAACCCATAGGCTCGATCTTGCGTCAATGGTTAAGCCGTAGGTGGTTTTCCATTTTTCCACGGATTGTCGCTGCGAGGATCCTATTTGGGAGTGCCCGATATAGGGAGGATTCCCAATGACAATGTCTGCCTTTCCGCTGCAGAAATTATCATCGTCAAGTAATAAGAAATCTTTCTTGATAAAGTTTTCTTTAAATTTCCCTATGTTTAATGTGTCAAGTTTCAAGAAGGCGTTAGTGTCAATGTCGCATCCAAAAACATTTTGTAAAGGTGTGCTTGACCCCAAATGAGAAAAGCGGGACGCGATTTCCTCAAGGAATGTGCAGCCCCCAAAGCTCGGCTCTAGTACGACTTCATCTTTGCATTCAATTGCCCAGAGGCATAATAGTTTACTTAGAAAGCTTGGGGTGTAAAATGCGCCGAGACTTCGTCGCCGCTCTTCATGCGTCAAAGTGCATATTTCTTCAAGTTGAAGAGTTTCTTCGACTAGCACAGATATCACCCAGTAACAAATAAATGCGCGGGATTATACCACTGGATCGAAAGCTAGTAAATATGGATAAATCTTTGTTTGTTGTGGTTCTTTTGAGGGTTGTAATTTTTGCACTTGGCGTCTTTGTGTTGAGGGCGCGTCTAGTGGATTTTTGTGCAGTCTCCGGTTAACGCGTTTGAAGGTGGATATCTGTTAATTCTTCGTCATATCATTTTGGAGTCAGGTAATATTGTTATCTTGTAGTGGGGTGCTTTAGAGGTGATGTGTCAAGAGCCAGTGGTGTTGCTATTGATAAGCCCGCGAATTTCTTCTGTGCCAGTGTTGGCTAATAGAGGTCTACATTAACTGAATCTGTTTCATATGGCTTTTTCGGGTGGTCTTTGATTAACTAAGCACGCCAGTTATAGAAAGCGTAATATCAAAGGGTTCTCTCATTATCAACCTTCGATGTAGGCAGAGACCACATCAAAGCTGAAGTGCCCGAGTTCGATGCTAATTTTCTGGCGGGCTTGCTGAGCGAGATGGCCGTCAATGCCATAGCCCCTGCCGGCATGCACTGGTGCCGCTTGACAAGTGAGTTGCTCGTAGCGTTCGCAGGTATAGACCGCTCGCAACTCATGAAAACCTTTCATCCCGTGTTCATGCAAAACTTCGCAGGAAGGAGGCCCGGTCTGATCAAGAAAACAGCGTAGCTTTCGCCTCGGGCCAGCAGGTTGCGGCTGCCGGCCGGAAGGTCCGGCCGTCGAGGTGGATATTGGCGTGCCCCTGGCTCGCCAGTGTTTGCGGTTGCCTGAACGGATTGCGCGGCCCTAGGGCAGGGCACGCTGATCACGCCGGCTATGCGTTTCACGGTAGGCTCCATTAGATCGCCCTGCGCCGCGATCGGCTAGGGTAAGGGCGTAATCTGTCTAGTAACGTACGTGGTCCGCAGTTGCGTAGCCTTCCTCCAAAAGTAACCGATCTCTCCCTCACGTCATCTCGACAAGAATGCTGAGTGTTATCAGGGGTCAAGGCCCCTGCGAGCTGCAAGGATGTCCACTGACGCGGGACTGACGGCTCATTGCGACCAGGAGCGAAGGCATCTCGTGATCTGACCTCCTGAGCACCGTTACCGGTGGGCGGGTGGATGCAGCACTGGCTAACGAGCCCAGTACCGCGAGATCCTGAGTCGGGTCCAATTAGCACTGCGATGGCACGGGCATGCTTGACTGTTAGTCAGGTGCATTCCATTCCCTGGCCTGCAGCACCATCATTTACCGCGCCGTTGCTGGTGACGTCGGCGTTTGTTACGCCAATTGTCACGAGGGGAATTGCTGCAAAGCCATTTGTGATGAGGGCTGCAGCAACGGTAGGAGCGTCAGTCTCATTTCTGGAAAAAGAGAGGGGCGAACGGTTGGCGGCGAACGTTGAACAAGCAGGTTCGTTCCTGCAGGGCTAATAGGGTTGTGGGCTGCCGCACTAGGCGGATTGTTTAGAGGGCGTCCATCATTCTGGCGAATGACCGTGCGATGCTTCGGGCGCGAATCGCACTGTGGGATGAACCATCGGGTTAGCGGCATGAGCTTGAAGGCTCTGCTCATCCGGGGTGCTACCAAAGACACCGCTTTGAGCCTTCGTTCTATCGGCCGCTGCGGCATGGGTTAATTGGTGAAGGGCACATGGAAATGCGCCAGATTCATCCTCGTCAGAAGGCACGAGATGTGGAGGCGACATCCGCTGAGTGCACCGACTTACCGAAATCACCCATCGTCACTAAGGCCATAGCGAGCAACTTAACGTTTGGGAATTCAGCTCATTCTCACAATGCCGTAGGAAACTTCCTCTTTTTTGGTAGGCTTCTGTAACCATGAGAGAGGAACTCAAATGCCCGTCGTCATCGTTGAAAACGACACATCGCAATGGGAAGACGAGACAGGCGCTGTCTATCACTTTCCCAAACGCTACAAAACCTGGCTCGTCCAGGGAACGGAAGTGATCTACTACAAAGGGCGTATCAAGGACAAAACCTTCACTCCCTCGCGCCTTAGCGATGCGCCACATTATTTTGGCAAGGCACGCATCGGCAAGGTTTACGCCGACCCAAAGAGCGGCAAGGGTGATCTATTCGCGTTCATCGAGAATTTCACTCCGTTTGAAAGCGCCATTCTGTCCAAAAATGACGGAGCGTACCTGGAGACTATCCCTGCAAACCGCGCAAAGAACTATTGGCGTGACGGGGTGCGACCCATCTCCCAGACCGATTACGATGCCATCTTGAGCTGTGCGAAACTCCTGGCTTCGCAAGCTGAGGCAGTCGTGTCGAATACGGAAGACAATGCTTTCGACCTTGAGTCGTTCAGTGAAGGCAACAAGACAAGCTTCTTCGGTACCCGCTACGAGCGCCGCAAAGATCTGAGGATGAAGGCGATCGCCTTTCATGGGCTTGACTGCAAGGCATGTGGATTTGATTTCGAGCAGGCTTACGGTGAGCACGCGAAGGGTTTCATTCACGTTCACCACGTAGTACCCATCTCGAAATTTGGTGGAGAGCAGGCTGTGAACCCTGAGACGGATCTAGTGACCTTGTGCGCCAATTGTCATGCGGTAGTCCACCGCAAGCGCGACGAGACTCTGAGCGTTGATGAACTGAAAGGCATGTTACGTGGGCGATGGGTTAACGATTGTGCGTAGGCACCTAAGCGCACCCTGACGATGTA
The DNA here is from genome assembly GCF_042956345.1 of Pseudomonas sp. NPDC008258. Classification (NCBI taxonomy): domain Bacteria; kingdom Pseudomonadati; phylum Pseudomonadota; class Gammaproteobacteria; order Pseudomonadales; family Pseudomonadaceae; genus Pseudomonas; species Pseudomonas sp. NPDC008258. Next base: position 49,508 of record NZ_JBIBGE010000016.1, on the reverse strand, counting down.
GTCGAATCAGTTTTTGCAGAGCTTGGTGCCTGCCGTTGACGTCTTTGGGGTAGGCCTTCGGTACGAGATTGGGTGAGCCTGCCACGTAGACAGATCGCCTTCAAAACCGGAATTGGAATTTAGTCTTGAAGGCATCCGATGAGTAATTGGGAATTCAGCGCATCATGCCAAGCTCAGCATCATCCATAAGCGCCTTGGCCAAAGCGCAGAGGTAGTGCGAAGCCCAGATCAGCTGCGGCTTGTCTTCCATCAATCCGTCCAACGTCATATCCCGCGCATAACCCATCAGCTCTGAGGCTTGTTCGCGGGCGCTCTGGCAAGGAATGCCGGCTTCGATGCGGAAGAGGGGATGGGTCTGGTTTTCACCTTGGTAGAAGGTGGTTTTGCCAACGGTGAATTTGGTTTCTTCTGTAGACATTGTTCAATCTCCCCGAAATCTCTAGGACCTGGGCTGGCGTTATCGCTAGCAATCCCCCACAACTGCTGCACAAGTGCCAAGATCTGCGGCGTTGCACAGAGCGTTGTGAGGGCCTGGCTTGCCAGTGAAACGCCGAGCCCAGGCGACACAGTCAGTTAGGCTTCAGTGCGATGTGCTGGGCTCACTGGGCGTCTGTAGCTGAACCAGCGCGGTTTCAAGCAAAACTCGCAGCGTTTCGAGTTCATGCATCGAGGTCATCATCAGGATCGACGCAGGCGATTTGGGCTGCAGAAGCATTGCCTGATGCACGACGGTCGCTGCGCATAGCGCATAGTCCGTGGCTTGGATCAGGGTGTCTTCAAGGCAGAGAGTCTTGTGGGGTGGATCTGGGACGATCTTTAGCATCGTGTAACTCCAACGTAAGAAAGTGGAGCTACCTCGCCCTTGCTGTCAAACAAGAAGGTGGCAGCTGTACGCGGGTTGACAGACCGAGACGTTGGCACTCGGCGCACCAGAAGGTGCCCGCACGTACAGCCGCCATGAAAGCGAGCACATGAGGACAACGTCAGCGGTCTGTCAAAACCGGTCGCTGAATTGGCAGCGACCAGCCGAGACTAGAACCCACGTTGGCCATGCGCAACGGAAATCAGGCGCAGGGAGTATCTTTGGGAAATGCCCTACAAGGAAGCTCTTTTTTCTGATTCCTTCCCCGCGTTTGCCCTCAAATTCTGCAGCGCTCGCCGCTCAGCCAACGATCCAAATCTCTCAAAAAGCTAACCACCCACCCATCCCTGTATCCAGCCATGACCCGATGATGTCAAACAGTCACCATGGACTTCCGCCCCCCAGCCCCCGAAACTGCCCCAATCGCACCCAGACCAAGGCAGGTCATGATCAACCTAAAACGCGCCACCGCCCTCCTGCTCCTGCTGGCCACAGCTTCACTAACCGCCTGTCTCCCCTGGAAACGCGAACGCGCCGCCTACGCGGACCTCTGCGATTCCGAATTCCAGTTCAAAGTCCCAGGCCCAAAAGGCGAAACCACCCTCTACCTGGAAACCTACCTCTACGACCACGCCGCCCAATGGGGCGAAAAGCGCTACGAGCAAGGTCTGCACGTGCAATACCCGGGCGAGAAATACCCACGACCAGAATTCTTCGTGCAGATGATCGCCTACAACAAGGACCGCCAGCGCCCGTCGACCGATTCCAAACGTGGCGAACCGCCGATCCCGGTGCTCTACGACAGCCGCCAGGCCTACATCACCTTTGAAGACGGCTCGCGCCTGAATGCCCGGCCCGAGGTGTACGTGGGCCTCAACGATATCTACGACTTTCCGTCTGTGAATGAGCGGGCTGCCAGGCCATCGCCGTACGATATCAACAGCGATGAAGTGCACCGCCACATTCCCAAGCTCACCAACAACAAACGCTACAGCTCGGCTTATGTAATCTTCCAGACAGACAAGCTGAACGCCGATTCCAAGTGGACCATTCACCTGGGCAGCCTGCAAGTAGAGGGGCGGAAGGTGGAGATTCCGCCGTTGCAGTTGTGTTATCACCCGGTGAAGAAGTGGATCGGCATCGAGCCTCTGATGCGGCCGTGATCGCATTACTTGGAAGGCAGCGAGTACCTTCTCAGTTCTGCTGCGGCAGCCCGGCCCACCCATCCCGCATGCCCGCGAACACGTTCAAGCTTGGGCATACCAGGCGCACCATGCGGTCCGCTTTGCGGCGGTATTGCACGCTTGGTGGCAAACTCAAGCCGTTGCCATTGCTCAGGCACATCATCACCAGGTTCGCGAGGTCGCTGCCGCGAACATCGAGTCGTTCATCTGCGGCCAAGTAGATGGCGTCATGGTTTTCCAGGAAGGCCGCTCCAGCATTGAGGCCAGCCTGAGCTCACCTGGCGCTCAAGTCAGTGATGGCAGCCGGTCAACCACGTTTATCTACCCCGGACATGCCGGGCTGATGAAACATCCCCCAACGATTTGAAGCGTGTTTTTAGGAACGGTCCTACATACAAAAATTTTTATTGCTCATAGCTTTCTGGCCTTCACCTACAGGGAGTTGGCGGAATGACTTACCACGGTCTGCACCATTTGATGGCTAGCAAAAGCCCTCATAAAAGCTGGAGCGCCCATCTATGAAGGATGATGACAAAAAAACCGGTATGGACTTCGAATTTTGGGAGGTGAGCAGCCTGGCCGCTCAGCTTACCCAGTATGCCTGCGAGGTTGGCGCGCGGCATTTGGAAGATGATGTCCTCAGAGCTCAATTCGTTCAGGAAATAGCCTACGTTGGGCGAGCGATCGTTGATGATGTACGCGAGGGAAACATCACTGCTGATGAAGGGCGGGAAGCACTTGAGCATGAGTATCGTGAGCTCCTTTCCCAAGTATGGGAGTACACCAAGCTTGTAGCGGGTGTGACAGCGGGTGTTTTGCAAATAAGCACGGGTGTTGCGGTCTGCAAATTGTCTTTCGGCGCTGGTTGCATGATTGGCGGCTTGCCATTGATTTTGCACGGTGCTAACAACGTCTACGAAAATGGCGCGAACCTCATCGGGCGGCGAACTGGCACCGTGGGGCCAGTGCGCAAGGTTTACCAGAGGGCTGCCATAGCGGCAGGTGGGGTAGCGTCTCACGGAAATGTAGCCTATGGCGTTTCAGATCTGGGGCTGTCGGCATTCAGTCTTGGGCGGATGGCGTTAAAGCCTGGAGTGTGGCGGTTGTTCCGTTACATTGAAGCGGATAAAACTCGGGCGATAAAGACCATGAGTACTCATTCGATAGCATTCGAGGTGGGTATTGACATGTTGACCGGTGATCAGGTCAGGGTTGAGCTGAGGGACGAGTAATGGCTTGGTTTTTCGTCTTGTTCGTAGTGCTTGGCGTTTGTTTTGCGTTCATCTTGCGTGCCAAGTGTTCAGGGCCGCGTCTGGGTTACGGGCTGTTCTGCCTTTGCTTGATCTTCAATCTTTTCTTTATTACCACCTATATGAGAATTCTGGAGTTTGACAAGATTATATTTTTCGGGTATCAGCCGGAATTTATCAGGAGGAATATCATAGTGGGTTGGGCAGCCTTGGTCGGCGTGCTCCTGCACTGTGGTGCGATACCCGTGCGAACCAGTGAGTAGCAAGTAGGCGGTGCACAGTCCTTGTTCCCAGCAACCATCAGTGCACCTGCCCCGACCCCTTACGCTGCGTAGCCAACGCCAACAACTCCCGCTGCCCAGAAACCCCCAGCTTGCGATACAGCCGCTTGATATACGTAGCCGCACTCGAAAGCTGAATACCCATGCTCACGCTAATACCCTCCACCTCACACCCGCCCAGCATCAATTGCAGCAGTTCCTGGTCACGCCGGGTAAGTTCAGGGTACAGGCTGACCACCCGTTCACTCAGCAGTGCGGGCATTTCATTGGCTTCGAGATAGGCCCGGTAATGCAGGCGCGAGATTTGTACGATCAGCGGGGCAACTGTTTCGATGACGTTAATCTCGTTAGGTGAGAAGCGGCCATGTTCACGCCCCCGGTAGAAATTCACCGACAGCCAGCGGTTGCCCTCGCACTGGGCCAGCAGTGCAACGCGTTCGGAGATTTGCGGCAGCTCGTAGCAGATGCGCCGGTAGTCGCGGTGGGTGATGTCTTCGATGCCTTGGCGTTGCACCATGATGCGGCCGGTGGTGGATGGGGCAGGGCGTGTGGTCATCGCCTGTTGGTTGCCGTCCATGCTGTAGAAGCGTTCGGCGTAGTTGCTGGAGATTCGGGGCAGCTCGAGCATGCGGGCGCGGTCGGCGAAGGAGATGACTTGCGGGCTGCGGTTGGGGCTGTAGGCGAAGAGGGTGCATTGGGCCAGCGGCATCTGGGCGCTGACCAGTTTCAGCATGTCGGCGGCCAGCAGCTTGCCGTGGCTTTCGGTGGTGCGGGAGAGCAGGGTGGCGGTTTGCTCGATGCTCAGGGGCAAGTCGGTGGTGGAGGGGCGTAATGGCCAGAATTCCATACGGTTACTCCCGGGGGGCAAGGCAGGATTTATTGTTGTTGGCGGCCGCTGGGGCTGGGCTTTTGGGCAGGATAACCAATTTGGGGGTGGCTGGCTTGCATCCGCAGTGGATGGCACCGGCTTTGCCGGTGTTCGCGGGTGAACCCGCTCCCACAGGTGGACTGTGCAGGCTTCGGGTTTGCGGTGGACTTGTAAGGGCGGCCACGGTTGTGAACACCGGCGCAGCCGGTGCCACGCACCGAGTCGCCTGCTTCGCGGGCATGCCCGCTCCCACAGGGGTACTGTGCAGGCTTCGGGTTTGCGGTGTGATTGTGAGGGCGGCTACTGCTGCGAACACCGGCGCAGCCGGTGCCATGCATCGAGTCGCCTGCTTCGCGGGTATGCCCGCTCCCACAGGGGTACTGTGCAGGCATCGGGTTTGCGGTGTGATTGTGAGGGCGGCTATTGCTGTGTACACCGGCGCAGCCGGTGCCATGCACCGAGTCGCCTGCTTCGCGGGCATGCCCGCTCCCACATGGAATTGCGGCGCTCCGGCGGCTGGCTGTGGCTTGGTCGTTCAGAGTACCCTTGGCGCTCTCACCGCCTTGTGCCAGGACCAAACAGATGACGCTACCACCGGATGGGCTACCGATTTACCGGGTGCTGACGGGCCCCGATGATGCTTCCTTTTGCCATAGGGTCAGTGAAACCTTGAAGCTGGGGTATCAACTCCATGGCGGCCCTGCGCTTACGTTCAATGGCAAGGATGTGATCGTGGCGCAAGCTGTTACCTGGCCTGGAGCGCAGGTAGCTTCGTCTTGATGCAGGTGTGGTCAACTGCCCGCATTGCATCAAGGGCACATCGCGCGCAAAAGAAAGCCCGCCGAGGCGGGCAAGGTCTATCACGTAGGGATGGTTGTAGCGTGCCTGAACGCATGTGAAAACTACGTGAAGAAACCCTCGCCGCGCGCACGGCAACGTTCACCTGAAGCTTTTCGACCAAACCCAGGTCATGCCGCTGAACCGCCCGCGCCCTTTGCGCGGGCGTTTTGCATCTGCGCCAAGGCTCAGCCGTCAGACTGTTCTTCCGGCGGCACCTGGCCGTCTGGCCGATCAGGTGCTTCCTGCTCCGGCTCGGGCTTGGGCACCGGTTCGCCAGGGTTGTGGGGTATCTCGTCAACGTAGGGGTCGGGGTGGTTGGGGTCGATCATGGTCTGGCTCCTCGCAAGTGGGCTCCAAACCATTAGGCCGTGCGGGCTGTTCAATTCGGTTGCTATCGCGGGGGTAACCCGGCCTGCCTGTTTCAGATTTTTCGAACCATGGCGCTTGAGGGTGTTCTATGCAGAAGGACTAATACTTAGGTACTGCGGGAGAGAAGCAACCATGCAGCGACGCTTTGTTGTGGTTCCGGCGCTTCCCATCGATAAAGAAATCTTCCCACGTCGCGTTGGCATCCTTTGCGCTAGTGGCTCTGGCTTCGACCTTTACGACACGCATGACAAGACCCGCTTGGTGCTCAACATTTCGACGCGCGCCGAGGCGGAGTGCGAATGCGCCTATCGCAACCACCTGCATGGTCCGGCGCTCGAATCAACCTAGATGAGTCCTCGGCAGCGGCTGCCTGAGGTAGCGATGGGGGTGGGCTGCATGCCTGCGGCCCAGGTGAGAGCAACTGTCTTATTCAATATTCCTAAGCTCGCGCAATCTCTGTGGGAGCGGCGGTCCGGTTTACCCGCGAACAACGGCGTAGCTGGTGCCATACCGCAGCTTAGAACCGAACCGTCACCCCCGCATTCACCGAATGGAACCGGGCATCCGAACCAAACTGCCCCTGATACGACAGCCCCACCTCGGTCTGGCGGTTCAGTTGCACTTTCGCGCCCACTTCAGTCATGGCCACGTTGCGCGTCTGGGCAATGCCCTGCACCGCAAAGTCCGGGCCACCGGCAAAGGCCTGGGTGCTGCGCGGGTCCAGGTCGCCGTAGGCGCGGCGCCAGCCCAGCGAGCCGTACAGCTCGGTAGCATGGTCGGCCACGCGGGTCTGGGTGGAGGCGCGCATGCCCACGGTCGAGAACCAGGTGTCCTGCTTTTCACTGGACACGCTCAGGGCCGCGGCACCGCCTTTTTCACGGAAGCTGTCAGCGTCGTACTTCACGTACGACACGCCCACGAACGGCTCCAGCGCCACCGCGCCCAGGCCAATGCGGTAAGCCGCTTCACCACTGGCCTGCAACGTGTTGGCGTCGCGCTTGCCCTTCAGGTGGTCGTTGAACCCGGCAAAGGCTACGTTGCGTTTGCTGTCCAGCTTGTGCCAGGTGTAGCCAACATCTGCGCTCAGGCGCAGGGCATCCAGCTGGGCGCCGGTGTACAGGCCCAGGTGGTAGTTGTCGCTGTGGCCTTTGGCATCGCGGTCGTCGGCATCGAACTTGGTGCGGCTGTAGCCGCCGTACACGCCGGCGCGCCAGTCCGGGTTGATGCTGCCATCGGCACCAATCAGCACGCCACCGGTTCTTTGGCGCAGGCCGCTGGCGCCGTTGTTGCCGTCCAGCTTCGACCAGTTGCCGAACACTTGCGCCCAGGCGCCACCTTGCGCTTCCGGGGTGGTGGGCATGAGGTTGGACGCACCCAGCGGCATGCGTACGCTCGTGCTGTCGAACAGGCTGCGCAGGCGGGTGCCCAGCACGCCGGAGACCACTTGGCTGTTGGCGATCAGCGCGGTGCCGGTGCTGCCGTGGTAGTCGCCGGCGAGTTGGTCGATGGCATCGCGTGCGCTGTCGGCATCCAGCACCAGCAGGTTGTTGTACAGGCGCAGCGGGTCGCCGCTCTGTTCCAGCTCGCTCAGTGCGCCTGCGGTATTCCACTGGTTTTCGGTAAGCGCCACGGTCTGGAAGATGCCGGGGGTGCCAGGCCCGCCTGTTTCTGGCGGCTGGACCGGTGGTTGTACCGGGGGCTGCACAGGCGGCTCGACCGGGGGCTGCACTGGTGGTTCAACAGGCGGCTCGACCGGGGGCTGTACTGGTGGTTCAACAGGCGGCTCGACCGGGGGCTGTACTGGTGGTTCAACAGGCGGCTCGACCGGGGGCTGCACCGGTGGCTCAACAGGTGGCTCCACTGGCGGTTCAACAGGTGGTTCAACCGGTGGCTCGGGCGTGGTGGTTTTCTGCGCGATGGTCAGGTTCAGTTCATTGGCCGTGCGCTGCAAGCTCACGTTGAGGAACGCCGAGTTGGTGAATGCCTCTGCATAGGCAGTGCCAGCGGCAGCACCGTCCACCACGCCGCCCTGGGCGGCCAGCAGGGTGTAGGTTTGCCCGGTCTGGTAGCTTTGCGCGTCGTTGAGCGTGGTGACATCGACCCGTGTGCCGCGCAGGGTCGCGGCGCCGCTCACGTTGACCCGGTCAGACCCGCCATCACCGGCGATATCGGCGGCGTAGCGCGAGCCGGCCGCCATGTCCAGGTCGCCATTGATCGACAGGGTGCCCAGCGCGCCTTCCCCCGGCGACAGGGTACCGCCCGAGGCAACCTGGGTGCTGCCGACCTGGCCGACACCGGCCAGTACACCGCCGTCCAGCACCTGGGCACGGTTGCTGTAATTGCCGGCACTGTCGGTATGGCCCACGGTGCCGTTGACCACCAGGGTGCCGTTGCCGATGCTCAGCAGCGAGGTGCCGCGCGGGTTGGTCTGGTCGACATCGCCGGCCAGCACCAGGCGCCCGCCGCGCACCACCGTGCTGCCAGACATCCCGCTCAGGTCGCCGCTCAGGGTGGTATTGCCGCTGAAGGCATACACCCGGCCGGCACCGCTGATGCTGTTGCTCAGTTGCAGGTCGCTGTCGGTGTGGTTGAACGCCAGCGCACCGCTGCCAGCGCCAAAGCGGATCGCCGTTTGTGGGTCCAGGTGGCCGGCGGCTTGTGCAGCGCTGGCGGTAATGGCATCGATATCGGTGCGGCTATCGTCCCTCACCACTGCGCCACCGATGCTGAGGGTGCCGCGTGCGGCCGAGTTGATGCTGGTCAGTTCGCTGATGTCGATGCCGTCGGTGCTGCTCAGCTCGGCGCCGTTGGCCAGCACCAGGATGGTGCTGGAGGTGGTGGTGCCCAGGGTCAGCGCACGCGTGGCCAGGCGTGTGCCTTCGCCGGTCACGCTCACCACGGTGTTGCGGCTGAGGTTGGCCGAGCCCAGCGTCATCGAGTCGCTGGTCAGCACCGCGCCATCGCTCAGGCTAAGGTCGTTACGGTTGCGGAAGGTGCCGGTGTTGTCCCAGCGCGTGTTGGCGCCAGACAGCTCGCTGATCGAGTTGATGGCCACACGTTCGCTGGCAAGCTGCCCGCCTTCCTTCAGCGTGATGCGCGAGTCATACAGGAATACGCCACCGGACGTCACCTCAACGGCATCCACCTTCGACCCTGCACCGCTGACCACCAGGTTGGCCCGGGACAAGCCATTGCCGGCATTGCCGTTGTCGCTCAGTTGCAGGTCGCGCACAAATACTTGCCCGCCATCAAACACGTTCAGCGTGCCCTGGCCGGCGCCGCCGACGACGATGGTGTTACCCAGCACGGCCGTGGTGCGCGGCACCACCCAGCGGGCGCCGGGGCCCTGGACCGTGACAGTGGCCATTGCCGTGCTGGCTTCATCGTTGCTGAACGAGCCACCAATGCGCCCACCTTTGCTGGTGAGTTCGGCGCCATTGTTGATGGTAAGGCTGGCGGGCACACCGTTGCCGGGGCGCAGTGACACCGTGCCATCGTAGGCGCGGTCGCTGCTGAAGGTGTCCTCGCCGCTGTCTAGGATGTAGTCCGCAGCGTGGGCGGTCGGCAGCATGGCAAGGGTGATGGCGAACGTGAGCGGGGATAGGCTGAACAGGGGCTTCATGGCGACTCCGGATAGTCCATTAAAGGCCACGCAAGTGGCGGCCAGCGCAGAGGGCGTTGGCGGTCCTCAGGTGCAACGGATGAAGGCAGGGAGTATCGGCAGTGCTCACCGGATCGCAAATAGTACGAATGTGCTAACCAGTGCCGGAACGTGACGCCGCGCACACTGTGGGCTGCCAGGCGCAAGCGCATTTGTTGCCGAATGTGTGATCTCTGCCGCTCGGTCTTCGTCAAGAATGCGACCCCTTGCCGTCGCCTGGGGGGATTGAGCCAGGGCCTTTCATGCAAACGCTGTTGAACGAGATTCTTGAAGAAGTACGTCCCTTGATCGGCAAGGGCAAAGTGGCGGACTACATCCCGGCGCTGGCCGATGTGCCGGCGCAGCAGTTGGGCATTGCGGTGTACAGCAACGATGGCAGCCATTACTGCGCAGGCGACGCGTTGGTGCCGTTTTCGGTGCAGAGTATTTCCAAGGTGTTCAGCCTGGTGCAGGCGATTGGCCACTCGGGTGAAGCCATTTGGCAGCGGCTTGGCCATGAGCCCTCAGGCCAGCCGTTCAACTCGCTGGTACAGCTGGAGTTCGAGCGCGGGCGCCCGCGCAATCCGTTCATCAATGCGGGGGCGCTGGTGATCTGCGACATCAACCAGTCGCGCTTCGCTGCACCCACGTTGTCGATGCGCGATTTCGTGCGGCGGCTATCGGGCAACCCGTACATCTCGATGGATACCCGCGTCGCGGACTCGGAATACCAGTTCCGCGCGCGCAACGCGGCCATGGCGTACCTGATGCAGTCCTTTGGCAACTTCCATAACGAAGTCGAGCAGGTGTTGCGCAGTTACTTCAGTTACTGCGCGCTGCAAATGAACTGCCTGGACCTGGCCCGGGCGTTCTGCTTTTTGGCCAACGATGGGTTCTGCAAGCACAGCGAGGAGCAGATTCTCACCCGTCGCCAGGCCCAGCAGGTGAACTCGATCATGGCCACCAGCGGGCTGTATGACGAAGCCGGCAATTTCGCCTACCGGGTGGGGTTGCCTGGCAAGAGTGGTGTGGGTGGGGGGATTGTGGCGATCGTACCGGGGCAGTTTACTGTTTGCGTGTGGTCGCCGGAGTTGAATGCGGCGGGCAACTCACTGGCCGGGATGGCGGCGCTGGAGTTGCTGAGTTCGCGGATTGGCTGGTCGGTGTTTTGAATCGCGGGAAGGCCTGCCGGTAGGCGCTGAATCGCCGTCACAAGGCGACTGTGCATAGAATAAGAGAGTGTTTGACAGAGGTCTTCAGCGTTACAAATATAACGATTTAGGATGTGTTAACTTTGGCCATAGGGCATTTCTGAAGTTTGATCGAGCTGCACTTTAGCTAGGATTGATCGCTTAGTATGGAATCTTTTCGGGGAGATGACCATGCAAAGGAGGACGGAAGAGTGCCTGATAGGGCAGGTAGATTTGAAGCTGGCTGAGCAGAGCTACAATGTCCCCGGTTTTTCCGAGGCTTACGTGCATCATCTTGAGGGGCGAGCTGGGGATCAAGTGTTTTATGGTAGGTTGCTCATATTTATTGGTTCTGTAGTTGCGGCGCTGGGTATGGGTATCGCCTTATTCGGTCCTGAGGTTATCTATTATGACCGGTTCTCAGGCCTTACCCTGATCCAGCACATACAATTGAACCCTGGGCTAGTTTCAATTACCGGCGGGCTGATGATCGCTTGGGGCGGAAAACAGCGTAATGAAGGCATTGTTCATCGTGAGGATTTCCTATTGTCCCATTACAGATTTGTAACGGATGATGGTCGAGATGTCAGCAATCAGGTGAACGTTCGGCACTTGGGAGGTGATGATTTTAGCGTCTCCGTAGGCTTGTAGTCTGGTCGCGTAGGGTTGAGCGTTAACATTACGATTTTCGCGCCCGGCAAAGGGCTCTCGAGAGAGTGCTCCATTTTCTTCGCAAGTTTGGTAGGCTAATGTTTTTAGTCTCTCGCTGAGACAATGCAAATGGAAGTGCCATGGCGATTGTTCATTCTGTAACAGAAAGTGATTGGCGAGCTTACAGGGAGATACGGCTCAGGGCCCTGCGTGAGTCGGAGGATGCCTTCGCAAGTACCTATGAGCATGAGTCAACCAGGGAAGAGGGCGAGTGGCAGGCCCGCGTCTCAGCTATGGTTTCGTCCAGCAGTGCCCAAGCATTCTTTGCGTCGCAGCACAATGAGGTTTGCGGCCTGGTGTGGTGCAAGTCGTCGGGCATTGAAGTGGACGTGGTCGAGCTTTTCCAGATGTGGGTAGCGCCTGATGCACGTGGCTTCGGAGTAGGGCGGGCCTTGCTTGAGCATGCAATCACTTGGGCATTAGACCGCGGGGCGCAGCGAGTCCGTTTGGGCGTGACGATTGCAGAAAGCCCAGCGATGCACTTGTACAGGGCGAGTGGTTTCCACGCCGTTGGCTTACCCGAGCCTTTGCGCGAGGGTTCAGCGTTGATGTCGCAATCGCTGGAGTTGAATCTGGGCGCACTTCGAGACTGATGTTTTTCAAGGTTGTCCCGTAGCTTGAATCAGCCAGTCAGTTAAGGAATTGGGGCCGCTTTGCGGCCCTTCGCGGGCTTGCCCGCTCCCACAGGTTCCGCGTTGAGCGCAGGACTACTGTATCCCTGTGGGAGCGGGCGAGCCCGCGAACACCGGCAAAGCCGGTGCCATCCAGCGCAGTATGGTTGCAGCCAGCGTCCAGCACTTCAGAAGACCTCGTCCGTTGCCCGTGCACTGCGAGACTCAATATCGATCTCAGTTGGCCACTGGACCTTGGGTGCAAGGTAGTTCATGGGGTTCAGCCCATTGCCAACCTTCTGACCCTGAACAGGGCGCATCGCATCAGGGATCGCGTCATAGCCACTTTGCATGTACAACCGCGCCAGTGCCCAATACTGCTTGCCTTGTTCTATGTTGTCACACAGAAACAGGCGATCGATCACTTCGTCAGTGCCTGGTTTACGAACCGAGATCATCACATTTTCAATAAGCCCGCCGTAGCCCATTGGGGCGTATACCTTGTAGACCTCGGCGGTGAGGTCGGCCCAGTCATAGGCCACCGGCTTCACCCCCCAGCCCTTGCTGCCGAAGGGGTACAGGCGATCAAAACGGTATTGATAGAAATAAACTTTTTGGCGTGCTCTATTGAAGCGTATGGGTTCGTTGCGCGGTAGCCGTAAATCCATTCTGAGTAGAGGGAAGAAGGCCCAGACTGCAGCACAGATGATAACGACTCCAAAGATTGTTATTTCTATCCCTGAGTGCCAGCCGCGAGCTATGGAATTAAGAGTAATAGGTAAGACCTCTAAAAAAATGTACAAAAAAATAGCTGCTCCTCCCGTTACGGATACGCCTCGCACTTTTATGGATTTTCTGGGTATTTCGAAATGAATCCGGCCTATACTGCTCGGCAGGGCGCTCGATGAAGCTGTCAAGTCTTGTGCTTCAGGTATTACGTCACTAGTGGGTAGGTCGTATTTCCAGCCAAAGTCTCGATGAGCGTACAATTTCACTCTCTGACTCATTCGTTGTTCGCCTTTAAAGTTATTTGAGCATACGCGCTGGCGATGTTTTTGTCGGGCCAGAAAACAAGGGAAATCGATACAGCCAAAACTTTAGGGAAGCCTGTTTGCGGGGTAAGATCAAACTCACCGAAGACTCTTTTTATATGTGCAACCCCGTCGGGGGTTGTGACTTCATGATTGCTTTCATTTTGTGTAATGCTGCTCGTGTCTACATCAGGATTTCTCGAAGGTGTAGGTTCTGTCGACTGTTTTTTTGCACGGGTTCTGAATTCGGGTGGCGCGTTATGCGTACCACCCACAACGACTTGCCCGCTTGCGGCGTCGGAAAGATTTTCGTCTTCATGTCGGTGGATCTTTAGCTCCCACTGATAACCTGAAAGGCCCTCTGCATACCCGGGAATAATTAGCTGATACTTGACGCGCTGTTCGATGGGGAAACCAATAGAGCCTACCAGTCTTGAACCCAGTAAAGAATCTAATGCGTTAGTTTCAATGTTCAGGCTGGCAATCATGCCCATTACGGCGGCATTAAGCTCCGCGATCGCCAAATCCGCTTGCTCAGGAGAATTCCAGTGAGTCGCCGGTATCTCATTCGCTTTGCCAAAATAACACCGCCGCGCCCAACGCTCTAAAGGCTTGGATTCTTTAGTTTCCGCCCACTGTGACAGCGCATAAGCGCTTAAGCCAAAAACTATGGCGAGTCCAAGTGCCCCTAGTATGAGCGGTTTGAAAATAGCGGTGACAGCCGCAGCAATACCGAATACGGCGAATGATCCTGCATAGACATAAATCTCAGAGGCTCTATCATCACCGGCAGCGGTAGCTCTTCCTGAAGCCGTCTTCGCGTGTGCCACATCGAAAATTCCGGCGCCGGCACTTATAACTGCGCCGACTCGAACGGCAACGTGGCCGATTTTAGCCAAATTTGCCATTTTACTTTCAGTTGCAGGTGAAAAATTTCGCATCCGCTGGATGTGTTCTGCGCTGGAACGCAAAGTCAGTCCAAGTAACTCAATGCCTCCACCCAGTATGCCTAGCTTGACACCATTCAAGGTTATCATCGCTTCTTTGGCTTTGGGCCCAACTTCCGTTTCAGCTTTATCCGTATTCTTGGCCAGACTGTCATGTTGCAAATACAGGCCACCTATCGCCAACAGCAACTCCCAGCTACCTGCCATTCCTCGCAATCCGCTAAAGCCAGCCCGCACCAACTGCGCCGCCTGCTGCGAAGTAATGCGCATGCCCTGCAACACCCTGCGCGCATTCGCCTCCAGCGTCCCCGCCGCCACCGAGATATCCACCAAGGCAATCTGTGCCGCACTGCTCGCCTGGGTCACCTTCATGTTGGCTTCCTCAAGCAACCGGCCACGCACCTCTTCAGCCGTACCCTCCACCCACACCGTCACGCTGATCATGGTGTGGGCAAAACGCGAGTCGAGCACGGCCAGGCTCATCAGCCCGTGCTGCATGATCGGCCGTACCTTGTTCCAGGCCTTGGTTGAATGAATGTCGATGTCATCGATATTGCGATGCATCCGGTCCCTGGCTTCCGCAATCGACGCATTGGCCTTGTGCTGCAACTCGCGCAAGTGCGCACTTTGCAGGGCGTAGTACTCGCCCAGCTTCATCTTCACTTCCAGTTCGATCAGGTGCACGCCGTTGTAGAGATACTGCGTCGCGCTGTTCAGCTGTCGCACGGCGTTCTGAATGCCTGACGGCAAGCGGGGTGCCAAGCGCTGGCTGGCGGCATTGAGGGCGCCCTGGGTTTCAGCGATGGCCTGCTTGAGCGTGTTGCGCATGCGCAAGCCGGCGTCGTCGCTGGCGATGATCTTGCTCAGCATGGCGTAGAGTTTGTCGCTGTCGTTCCAGTTGATCGCGTCGACAGCAGAGAAGCTGGGGAGTAGCCCAGCCAGCAACGCCCGGTCGCGCATCAGCAACGCGCGATAAGGGGGGCTATCGGGGTCTTGCAGCCATTTCAGCCAGAGCGTTTCGCTGGTACCGGCTGCTGGAGCCGCATCCGGTACCACGGCTTCGGTTATACCGCCGCCCAGGCACAGCGCCATGGTCTTGGCATACGCCACGCCAGACTCGCGATGATCGCCGTCATAGTCGTACTGCTCGGCCACCTTGAACATGGGCGTGTCGAACATCGCAGCATACGCACGGGCGTTCCTGTCGATGTAACCCTGAAACTCGGCTTCCTGTTGCTCGTATTCGGCCTGGAACGCGGCCCGTTTCGGTTCGTCGTAACGTTCCTCCAGCCGCTCATCACTCTCCAGTTGCGCCCGCTCTACCAACCACTGGCGCTCCACCGCCGGGTCGGTGAACACCGGAGGCCCGTCGCCGGTCATGGGCTCCAGCGACGGCACCTTCTGCGCCGCCCACTCCCGGTGCGTGGCGCGGATGACTTGCAGGATCTGCGAGGTCTGTAACTGATAGGCCCGCATTGGGTCTTCCCGCCAGACCTGGCGCTTCACCACCCAGTTCAAACGCTGGTGGTTGAACTCCTGAATCAAACCAACGGTGTCATCGAGCACCACCGCCAGCACGCCATTCTCCAGCTTGTGCCGGTTCATCGCATTGACCAGATACCCCTTCAGGGCAAACCGGCGCAGCCAGCGGGTGTGAAAGCCATGCGCGCTGTCGAACGGCGAACACCCGCGCTGCGCGTACTCGAACACCTCTTTGTCGACCTGCAAATTGTCAGGCGTCATGGCGATGCCTATCAACTCAGGAGTGTTGCGTGCCTGGGTCAGGTCCACCCCTTCGAAGCGGTGCGCAGGCGCCTGGCCCTTCTTGTAGGCATTCAGCACACTTGCAGGCCAAGGGTCGCTGGAGAAAGCCAGCCAGGCGCTGCCATAGCGGTCGGTGTCGATGTTCAGGAAGGACGAGGGAATGTCGTGGTTTTCATTCGTACACTTTTCGGGCAACGATGCGGGCAGGCCATCTGACGGCTCGTAGGGATTGAAGCGGCGCAGGTGGCCCTGCTCACTCACTTCGTAGGCATGCCAGACCTGCTGGTCGAGCAGCACATACAAATACCCCATGCGCAACGTGCGCACGCCCAGTTTGACCGAGATATGCAGGCTGCCGGCCACAGTGGTGAGGCATTGCGGCCGGGTGTCCGGCACCAGGGCGCGGCGCAGGGGCAGGATCGGCAGGCTTTGCCTTTCGCAGGCCATGCACTGGTCGTGCGGCAGCGCAGCTTCGGCAAGCGCAATGGCGATGGTTTGGCTGATTGTCAAAAGCAACCTCGCTTGGAAAGGGACCGTGATGGTCCCTGAACACTAACGAGGAATCGCTTGCCGGAGGTTCATGGGGCGTCCTAAAACCTTGTAGGAAACGTCTGTGAATGAGGCGTTGGGGTGATGACCAATACAGCGTTGTGGATGGCACCGGCTTTGCCGGTGTTCGCGGGCAAGCCCGTTCCTACAGGGGGTGTGCAGGCTTTGAAGTCGATGTGGGCAGGGGCAGCAGGAAGGTCAGCAGCGCGCCAATCACCAGCAGCACCGTGGCATACACGATCCCGGCGGTGAAGCTGTGGGTCAGGTCCTTCAGCCAGCCAACCACCAGCGGGTTCAGCGCCGAGCCGATGTTGCCGAACGCGTTGATCACTGCAATGCCAATGGCCCGCGACTTGAACGTCAATGCCTGGTCCGGCGTGGTCCAGAAAATCGACATGGCCGTGTAAGACCCGGTGGCTGCCATGCAGATACCGCACAGTTGCACCAGCGGGTTACCCGCGTAAGCGGTAAACATCCAGCCCGCAGCAGCCATCAGCATGGGCAGTACCAGGTGCCATTTGCGCTCCTGGCTGCGGTCGGAATGCAGCCCCCACAGCAGCATGCCGATGATGGTGCACACCTGCGGGATCATTGCCAGAAAGCCGATGGTGCTGTTGCTGCTGTCGGCGGCGCTGATGCTCTTTATGATCAGCGGCGTCCATACGGCAATCATCGCCAGTGTGTTCACCAGGCAGAAGTACACCAGGCTGAACATCAACACGTTGGGCGAAAGCATTTCGCGCAGCAGGCTGGCGGGTTCATCAGTTGCAGGGCGGGTTGAAGGTGGGTGATCGGCGGCCAGGGCCTGCTGCAAGTGGTGTTTGTCTTCGGCGCTCAGCCAGTGGGCCTGGTGCGGTGTGTCGTTCAGGTAACCGAACACCACAAAGCCCATGATCACCGAAGGCATGCCCTCAAGCAGGAACAGCCACTGCCAGCCGTGCAAGCCCCACAGCCCGTCCAGGCTCAGTATCAGCCCCGAGAGCGCCGAGCCGAAGCCCGCGGTAAAGGGCATCGCGATCATGAACAGGGCGTTGGCGCGTGCCCGGTAGGCCGCCGGGAACCAGAATGTGAGGTACAACAGCACCCCGGGCAAGAAGCCGGCTTCGGTGATGCCGACCAGTATCCGCAGCAGGTAAAGGCTGCCTGCATCGGTCGCGAACAGTGTTGCCGTCGAGGCCAGCCCCCAGGCGATCATCAGGCTGCCAATCCATCTGCGTGCGCCGACCTTGGCCAGGGCCATGTTGCTGGGGATGCCGCAGGCGATATAGGCGATGTAGAACAGTGTGGTGGCCAGGCCGAACTGGGTGCTGCTCAGGCCCAGGTCGCCCATCATGGTCAGGCCGGCAAAGCCGATGTTGATGCGGTCGAGAAACGACAGCACAAAGCACAGGAACAGAAAGCCGAGCAGGCGCCTGGAGACTTTGCGCATCACGGCGTGTCGGGGGCTGCTGGTGGTCGTTATCGTTGCAAGCGGGGCAGTGTGCTGATGCATGGGGGCGCCTGATTATTATTGGTTTGAGCGGCACCGGCTGCGGTGCTTTGGCGATGGCAGGCGCTACAGGTCTTGCAGCGCCGACTGGGTAAGCTCGGTGAAGGCCTGGGCATCGCCCAGGGCCTGGGCGCTGAGCAGTGCCAGTTTGGCCAGGAACAGTTCGGCCTTGGCCGGTGTGGCCTGGTCCAGGGCATCTGCCAATACGTCGTAAACCACTTCCAGGTCTGTTGCGGTAAGGGTGTGCATGGCGGTTCCTCTCAGTGCTTGCCCAGGGCGGTGTCGACGGCGGTGCGCAGTTGTGTGGCACCCAGCTGCAGCCAGCGGGCGCAGATGTGCTGGTCTGGGCGCACCAGGTAAGCACCCGTGCGGGTGATGCCATAGCGGGTGGCGATATGGCCGGTGGCGTCGTCGATCAGCTGGTCGGCACCGGTGATGGCAGGCTGGGCGTGTTGTGCAATCGCAATGATCTGCAACGGCACACCGCTGCTGCGGATCGCATTTGCCTGCTCGAGCACGTCGCTTGGGATGCAATCACTGTCGGTGAAGTAGAGCAGGTAGAAGCTGGCATCCAGGTGGTCGAACAGGTAGTCGTTTTCGGCCAGTCGAATGTTCAGCAGCGGGGCGCCATTGCGCGGCCCGGCCGTGAAGCGCGCGTTGTCGTCAGCCGCGCAGTTGAGTACCGAATCGGCGTAGTCGTGTGGCCGCGAAGTGCGCCAGTGGTACAACGGGCGGACGAACCCTTGGGTCAGTGACAACGACAACACGGCATCGCGCACCAGGCGGTAGCCCGCAGTAGGGGGCGCCATGAACCGGGTGCTCTTGCCGGCTTCGCTGATGATTTCGCGTGCGGCACCGACGCGTTCGGTTGAGTACGACGGTAGCAGCTTGGGGCCTGCCAGGCCTTTGATAGTGAGGGCCAGTTTCCAGACCAGGTCATGGCAATCCTGGAACCCTGTGTTGGCGCCGCGCACGCCAAAAATCGGCAACAGGTGTGCCGCGTCCCCTACAAACACCACGCGCTTGTGCAGGTAATCAGGCAGGGTCAGGGCGCGGGCGGAGTAGACCGAACTCCAGTCCATTTCCCACTCAGGGTTTTCCACCCCCAGCATGTGCAACTGGGCATTGATGCGTTCGCGCAGTGATTCCGGTCGCAGCGCCTGTTCCGGGGTTTCGTTTTCGGGCAGTTGATAGTCGATGCGCCAGATGTCGCCAGGCTCGCGGTGCATCAATACGGTGTTGCTCGGGTTCCAGGCCGGGTCGAAGTAGGCCAGGCGCTCGGTAGGCAGGCCCAGGTCTATCTTGATGTCGGCGATCACGAAGCGGCCTTCGTAGGCGGTACCCTCAAGCTTGAGGTCCAGCAGCGTGCGCAGTGTCGAACGGGCGCCGTCAGCGGCGATCACCCAGTCGGCGTCCAGCTCATAGCTGCCGGCGGGGGTATCAATACTCAGCCGGGCAAAGTCGTCATGTTGCAGCAGACCGGTAACGCGGTTGCCCCAGCGCAGTTCCACCAACGGGTTGGCCTCGGCGGCCTCGACCATAAACTGCTCCAGGCAGGGCTGTTGCAGGTTGGTCATGGGGGCGTAGCGGTCGTCCGGGTCGTGCGGGTTTTCCATACGGAACACCAGCTGGTTGCGGTAGTACGAATTGCCACAGCGCCACGGCAGGCCCAGCTCACAGACCCGGTCGGCGACACCCACCTGCTGCAAGATCTCCATCGAGCGGCGGGTGAACACAATGGCCCGGCTGCCTTCGCTCACTTGCCGGTCCGCAGCCAGCACCACGCAGGCGATGCCATGCCGGGCGAGGTCCAGGGCGGTGGTCAGGCCGATCGGGCCGGCGCCTACCACCACGACGGGTTTGCGGGCCGGGTGGGTAGCGCCGACACTGGCGGTGTGGGCAGGGTAGACCTGGTAGTTGAAATAGAGGGAGCGGCGCGGCTCGCTGTGGGGCTGATGCATGGCGGTGCACATCCATATTCTTGTAGGTATTCAGGTGTGCGGATGACTGTACTTGAGGTGGCGGCGGGCGATGTCCCCTGGAGGGGACAACTGAATGTTGAGTGGACTAACCCACAGTTCTGGCATTTTTGCATCTAGAAGCATGCATTCTGTCGGTTACAGGCACTTTAGGCTTTGATTTCGCTTTGGGTTGCGTATACGTTACATTTACTAATGTTTGTTACGTATACGGAACATGGACTATTCACTGATCATTAGCCGTCTTGGCGAGCAGCTACGCACCCGCCGCCTGCATCGCGGGCTTACCCAAGCCAGGCTCGCTGAGTTGGCCGGTATCACGCGGCAGAAGGTCATTGCCATCGAAAAAGGCGACCCCACGGTGGGTATGACAGCCTATGCAAGGGTGGTTGGCGCCTTGGACTGTGAATTTGCGCTAATGACAGCTGCCATGCCTACGTTGGATGAGATCCAGGGGGTGTTCGACTGATGACAACCTTTTTGCATGTGGCGACGCCAGAGGGTGCGAGCGGGAAGATTCTTAGCGCTGGTGCAGACTATCTGTTTCGCTACCGTGAGGAGGCTAAGGCGTCTTCTGCGATTAGCCTGCTGACAGCCTCGGTCAACCCATTACCTGGGCTCACCTGACAACTCGCTGCCACCAGCACAGCGTCCAGGCTCGGCCATCATGGCCGGATCAGCCGTTTCTCCATGATGATCGTGCGTTCATTTCCATGGAACTCATCCCGCACCTTGCGATACCCCAAACGTGTATAGAAACCCTGTGCCGTAATCGAAGAGGGCACTCGCAACCACTTCGAGCCACGCACCACCGCCTCGTTTTCGACTGCAATCATCAACCGCTCGCCGATACCTGCCCGCTGATATTCGGGGGCGACGAACACGCTTCGGACTACATCATCTTCAAGGCTGGCAGTCGCCACGACATCATCATGATCAGCTGCAACGTAGATCAGGCGTTTTCCCAGCAGACCAACAATGCCCGCTTCGCTGAACGACTGCTCAACCCTGACAATGGTCGCGGCATCGTAGTCCGCTGCATTTGTCTGCCGCAGGGCGGCAATGATCACTCGGCTGATGCACGCAGCATCTTCCGGTAGCGCCTTGCGAATCTGATACTCCATGGGTTACCTCAATTGATCGATCTGGCACGGCCACTGCGGAAGCGGGTTTACCCGCGAAGCATCCTGCGCGGAGTATGGCACCGGCTTTGCCGGTGTTCGCGGGCACGCCCGCTCCCACAGGGTACGCGGTGCGCCCGGCATCAGTCCTCTGCGCGACAGCGCAGCCCAATGGGCTGGGCAATCTCCCACAGGTATGACGCTGAGTTCAGGGACTGCCAGCAGCCCCACTGGCGCATCAACGCCGCCGTAATACAGTGGCCAGCCCGACAGTCAATACCACAGCGCAGGCCATTGCCAAGCTGATGGTAACGCCAACGCCCAGCGCTTCGAGCAGCCCCGCCAGCACAAGATAAAACGCGATCACCCCCACCGCCCCGATCGCATTACCCCGTACCATCGCCGCCATCCCGGCCCGCCCGCCTTGCACATGGGCGAACACCACCAGCGGCCAGGCAATCACCGGGATCGGTGCCAGCATCCCGCTGGTTGCCGGGCCCAGCCAGCTGGCCAGGCTGGTGGTGATCATCAGCAGGGAAGTGGCCGACACCATGCGCAGGGGGATCTCCCAGAGCCGGTGCCGGTGCCGGGGGCGGGCCAGGGTATCGGGTCTTGGCTCGCGGCCGCTGGCGCGTATCAGCACACCAATCAATATCAACGCCACGGCAATCGAAAGGTACAGGCTGCCCCAGTGGGTAAACGCATAAGCCGCCAGGCCGTAGAACAGTAACGCCAGCAGCACGGCCGCGGCGACGCCGAGCCTGCGCGTGGCGAACAGGTAGAAGGTGTAGGTGGCCTGCACTGCCGCCAGGCCGCCCAGTGCGCCGGGCACTGCGCCCATGGCGAAGGCCGTGCCCTGTTCCAGGCACAGGAAGGTCATGACCAGCGCCGAAGTGATCGGCAGGCCCGACAGCAGCCCACCGAGCAGGCCGCCCCAGCGTCGCGAGGCGAGGGAGATTGCCCACATCAGCAGGGGCGTGACGATGAGTTTCAGGTAGAACAGGGTCATTGCCGGGCGATCCATGCGTGAAGAGATGAAGGTGCGAACTGTAGGCTGGCTGCTGGCAAGCCTGCACCAACTGTAAAGATATGCAAAGTTTCCCTATGCCATCACCCCGCAGCTCTAGAATCCGCCCGCTGCCGAACCGGCTACTGGCAGGCAGCTGATCTAACCCTGTGGAGCGTTCCAATGAAGTCGAAACACCTTTTGCGCGCAGCCCTGGTTGCGGCGCTGGTATCCGCCTTGTCCGGTTGCTGGATGTTCATGCCCCCGGGCGGTGGCGGTGGTCATGGTGGTGGTGGCCACGGTGGTGGCGGTGGCTTTGGTGGCCATCAGGGCGGCGGCCCTCGCTAAGCCGACCCGCGATGGAACGCACTGCCTCGGCCGGGCTGCAACAGTGCACCCGGCGCGGGAGCACGCCAACTACTTGAGCTCATCCCGATCGCCCAAAGCGCTTGCGATACTCTGCCGGCGTCACCCCCACATGCTTCACAAACGCCCGCCGCAATGTATCGGCATTGGCAAACCCGCACAGCGCAGCCACTTGTTTTGGCGCCTCTTGCCCAGCCTCCAGCCGCGCGCGCGCCGCGTTCACCCGTGCCAGTTCTACCCAGGCCGCCGGGGTCATGCCCACATCGTGCTGGAACACGCGGGCAAAATGCCTGGGGCTAAGCCCCACCCGTGCCGCCAGGCTGGCCACGCCGTGCTCAAGCGCAGGGTTGGCAGCCACATAGCGTTGCAACCCCTGTAACGCCGAGCGCCCGACCGGTGATGTGCCGCCTTGGCGGCTGAATTGCAATTGCCCGCCCGGCCGCTTGAAGTACATCACCAAATGGCCCGCCACCTGCCTGGCAATGTCCCGCCCCAGGTCCTCTTCCACCAAAGCCAGTGCCAGGTCCAGCCCCGCTGTCACCCCGGCAGCGGTTCGCAATTTGCCGTCGTGCACCTGGATGGCGTCGGCATCCACGTGCACCTGTGGGTAACGCTCGGCCAGCGTTTCGGCCACAGCCCAATGTGTGGTGACGCGCCGGTTATCCAACAGCCCGGCGGCTGCCAGGGCAAAGGCCCCGGTGCACACGGAGCCATAACGGCGGCAAGCGCTTGCGCGCTGCTGCAGCCAGTCGAGAATGCCGGGGCGCAGGTACTGGTCGGCGGCTTGCGGCGTACCCGCGATCAGCAGGGTATCGATGGCTGGCAGGTCCTCCCCGATCCAGCCATCGGCATACAGCCGCGTGCCGGATGAACTCACCAACGGCCCCGGTTCGCAAGCCAGCAGTACCAGGCGATAGGCGTCGCGGCCAAGTTGGCGGTTGGCCTCGGCAAACACATCCAGCGGGCCGCAGGCATCCAGCATTTGCACGCCGGGCATGGCCAGGATGGCGATCGTAAGGGGGGAAGGGGGCATGGTGGCTCCGGGCATTTTGCGGCAAGTCTGTAATCCAATGACAATGGCAGTATATGGCGTTACAAGTCAATTGAGGACGTTGGGGTGTGGCTGCAGACTGAACGCGTCACCAACCCACCAAGGAGCGACCATGTCCTCATCCATTGCCGGTATCCAGCTGCCAGACAGCGCCATGGCTCGGGAAATCACCGAGCTTGTCCGCGACACGGCTTCCCCTTTGCTGTTCCACCATTCCAGCCGGGTGTTCTACTTCGCGGCGCTAGCCGGGCAGCGGCTGGGGCTGCGCTACGACACTGAACTGTTGTACGCGGGCTCCATGTTCCACGACATGGGGCTGACCCATGAGCACAGCAGCGAGTGCTGCCGCTTTGAAGTGGATGGCGCCAACGTGGCGCGTGATTTTCTCCAGCGTCATGGTGTGGATGAGCGTGATGTCGAGCGTGTATGGACGGCGATTGCACTGCACACCACACCGGGCATTCCGGAACATATGCACCCGTTGATTGCCTTGGTCACAGCGGGTGTGGAGACCGATGTGCTGGGCTTGCATCACGAGGGGTTGGGTATTGCTGCGCGGGATGCCGTGGTCCAGGCGCACCCGCGCGGGGACCACTTCAAGGAGGCGATTATCCAGGCGTTCTATAACGGCATTCGGCACAAGCCGCAAACCACGTTTGGCAATGTGAAGGCGGATGTGATTGCCGACAAGGAGCCGGCATTCCGGCCCGGGAACTTCTGCAGCGTCATTCGCCAGTCTTGCTGGGCCAGTTGAGTGGTGATGTACCTGTCAGCCCTGATGCGGTCTCTGTGGGAGCGGGCGTGTCGAGGCGTCGAACCGCCGCGAACACCGGCGCAGCCGGTGCTATGCACCGCGTTGGAGCTTTCGCGGGCGCGCCCGCTCCCACAGGGATCGCGCCAACGTTTAAATTTTGTACATGGCTCGCGGTGTTCATTTACCAGCCTATCCGCTCGCCATCCCAACCCCAGAAGCTGCCACTCTCAGCAGGCCCAAGCCGTTCCAGCAACTCGATAACACACTGCGCAGCAAACGCCGGCTCAAACAGTTTCCCCTCCGGCACATTCCCCTGAAACGGCCGCGACAACGCGGTATCGGTGGTACCCGGGTGCAGTGCCAACACCGTCGCTGCCGGGTTCAGCCGTTTCAGCTCGATACTTGCCGTGTGCAGCAACTGGTTCAACGCTGCCTTGCTCGCACGGTAGCTGTACCAGCCACCCAGTCGATTGTCACTGATCGAGCCAACCCTGGCTGACAGTGCTGCAAAGGTGGCGGGCTGTTTGCGCAGCAGCGGCAGCAGGTGCTTGAGCAACAGGATTGGGGCAAATGCATTGGTGGCGAAGCTGGCCTGCAGACCGGAGAGGTCCAGCTGGGCCAGCGGCTTCTCTGCTTTGCTACCCTCCTGATGGAGAATACCGAGTGTGCTGATGACCAGGTGCAGGTGCGTGCAGGCAAGGCCAACCTCGCTTGCAAGCGCAGTCAGCGACACCTCGTCGCGAGCATCGCAGTCCATGAGTAGCAAGCGTTCGCCATATGCCCTGGCAAGCGCAAGCAGCGCGCCCGCGGTGCTGGTGTGTCGCGACACTGCCCAGACTCGGCTCACATCTTCGCGGGCCAGCAACGCCGTACACAGTGCCAGGCCGATGCCTTGGCTCGCACCGCAGATCAGGACATCGGCCTTGCCCGTCAACCCCGGGATCAGGGGCATCGGATGCGTTTGGCGACACATTTTTAATCACCTCCGCATGTTCACTTCAGAAGCGTCCTACATACGCCGCGCTTACGAATGTGCAGCCTTGTGCCTTCGCATACAAGGAGTTTGCAGATGGCTATTCATGGCTACATGTCTATTCGAGGCAGGTTCAGAGGGCTGATCTCGGCGGGATGCTCGACTCAAGACTCGATCGGTAACCGGTGCCAGGCAGGGCACACTGACGAGATCATGGTGCTTTCGTTCTCGCACAACCTCTCCAATGTGCACAATACCGACCGGGTTACGCATCGTCCCATTCTCATTACTAAACACCTGGATAAATCGACCCCTATACTGGCGGAGGCTTTGGCCAGCCGTGAGATCGTTGATTGCAAGATCAATTTCTATCGGGTCAATGATAGGGGCCAGCAAGAGCGTTACTTTAATATCGAGTTGACTGGTGGGCTGATTGTTGACCAGCGCATAGAGGTGCCGCATTCCGTCCTGCTAAATCAGCAAGATCCTCAGGAGTATCTTGCCATTCGCTACGACGCCATCAGTTGGCAGCATTTGATTGCGGGTACGAGTGGGTTTGCGAACTGGGGCGGTGGGTCGTGAGTAGGTATGGAAATGGCACTAACCCTGACGCTCAAGCGCTTTGGGAGGTTAGCTATACGGCGACGAGGCTAACGAGTTATGCATGTGAAATAGGTGCTCGCTTTATCGGTGATGGTGCTTTGCGAACTCAGTTTGTCCAAGAGATTGCTTTTGACTCCAGAGGTGTTGTTGAGGGCTTTCGTGGAGGAAGAATTTCTCTCTCCGATGCGCTGGCAGAGTTAAAGTCGCAGTATGAAGACTTATATCAGCAGGTTTTAGAGTATTCAAAGCTGGTGGCAGGTTTGACTGCTGGAGTGTTGCAGGTCGGTGCAGGCGTTGCGGTCTGCAAAACTACTGTAGGATTGGGCTGTATTGCTGGCGGCATTCCACTTATTTTGCATGGAATAAATAACATTTATGAGAATGGTGGTAATCTTGTCGGAAAGCGCAAGGACACCATTGGCCCAGTCCGAAAAGGCTACCAGCGACTGTCTGAACTGGCGGGTGGGCGGCCCTCGCACGGGAACATAGCCTACGGAGTTACGGACATAGGGCTGTCAGGGTATGGTCTGGCTCGGATGGTCCTCAAAACGGGCACTTGGCGGCTGTTCAGATATATTGAAGCCGACAAGGTAAGGGCTTATAAGGAAATGGGTAAGGGCTCGATAATGTTTGAGGTCGGCATAGACATGCTGACCGGCGAGCAGGTATTGGTCGAGTGGGATAATTTATGATGGCTGGGGTGTTTGTCGCAGCTGTAGTCGTCAGTGTGTATTGTGCCTATGCGTTACGCTTCAAATGTTCGGGTGCGCATTTAGGGCTGGGATTGCTCTTGCTGTGCTTCGTGTATAATATATTTTTCGTAACTTATTATATGCGCGTCATTGAGCGATCCTATTTTCTATTCGTGGGGAGTTGTCCGCAGTTTCTAATTGAAAACCCGATTGTTGGCTGGGTGTCTCTAATCGGGATTTTTATGCATTGCTGCGCATTGCCCTCCAAGGAAAAGCCTAAAAAAAAGCGAAGAAAATATTTTTTCTTCTAGGCGCACCTCACCTGTCTTAGAGTTTAGCCGCGAACAGTGCGCGGGCGGTGCCATACACCACGGCGCATTGTTCGCAGCTAAACCCGCTCCCGCAGGCCTTGCGTTGCACATCAGAAGTTATAGGTCAACCGAGTAAAGTAATACCCCCCCGTAAACCCAAAAGGCGAGTAAGCCCCATACCCCTTGGTCATGGTCTTGCTGGAAGGGTTTTGCCGTTCCGGGTACACATCAAACAGGTTCTGCGCCCCTACGGCCAGGTTCAGGTCCTTGGTCAGCTGATACCCCACGTCGATGTCGGTAATCCAGCGCGCCTTGTACTCACGGTCCAGGCTGCGGTCGGTGGCCGAGTTCACTTCGCGCCAGGACCCATACCGGGTCAGGGTCAGGTTGCTGGTCCAGCGGTCACGCTGCCAGTTGGCGCCCAGAATCAGCTTGGTGTGCGGCTGCACTTCTGTCAGGAAGTTACGCGCCTGGCGGTCCATCAGGTTGTAGTCCGTACCCTGGATGTTGACGTTCTGCTTGTAGCTGAGGATTTGCGTCTGGTTCCAGTTGAAGGCAGCGGTCCACTTCATTTGCCCCCAGTTGCCCAGGTCCTGGTCGAAGTTGCCGACCAGGTCCAGGCCCTTGGTGCGGGTGTTGGCGCCGTTGGTGAAATAGCGCCCGCCAGCGGTGGAGTCGATGCCGTTGGCCAGCAGCGCCTGGGTCACCTCGTCACCCAGCAGGGTGCCGGTGAGGGTGATGCGGTCACGCACGTTGATCACGTAGGCATCTGCGGTAAACGACAGCTGCGCGGCCGGCTGGTAGGTCAGGCCCAGGCTGTAGTTGGTCGAGCGCTCCGGCTTGAGAGCCTGCGCGCCCAAGGCCTTGGCTGCCGCCGAGTCCACCGGCAGTACGCCGTAGTTGATCGACTGGTACACGCCATTGACCACACCGTAGGTGGTGGAGCGGGCGCTGAACAGGCTGTTGGCCAGCGAGGGTGCGCGAAAGCCGTTGCTGACCGTGGCCCGCACGGCCAGCTCGGGGGTGAACTCATAGCGGGTGGTCAGCTTGCCGCTGCGGGTGGCGCCCACGCCACGGTTGTAGTGCTCATAGCGCAGTGCGGTGCCCAGGTACCACTGCGGCAGCGGGTTGAAGCCGACGTCAACGTAGCTGGCCACGCTGTTGCGGCTGGTGCTGGTGGCTTCGTCGGGCGAGATACCGTTGGTGACTTGTGCACCAGAGGCGGCGCAGTCGCCCGGGGCGCGGCAGTAACCGCCGTTGGCCCACGAAGCCCAGTCGCCTTCGCGCACCTGATAGGTTTCGCGGCGATGCTCCAGGCCCCAGGACACATCAAGCGGCTTGTCCAGGCCGATGTCGAAGCTGCGCTGCAAGTCCAGGTTGCTGGTCAGTTGGGTTGCAACCCAGGTGCCGGATTCGAAGTGGTTGGGCGTGGCCTCGCCCAGCGAAGGGTTCTGGTTGTGCGTGGTGCCTTGCAGCGCCTCGTTGCGCCCGTAAGTGCTGGACAAGTCCCAGGCCCATTCCCCGGCATTGCCCTTGGCGCCGAACGCCCCTTGCACATCGTCTTCCTCGATGTACCAGGTGGGCGTGTAGCCGCCCGGGTAGCCGTTGGGGCCGGTGGTGATGGTGTTGGTGATGGTCGGCAGGCGGAAGTTCTGGCCCTGCTCGGCCTTGCGGTGCGAGTAGGTGGTGAACGAATAGAGGGTCAGGTCGTCGCTCAGCGGCAACTCGGCGTTGTAGCCCAGGGTCAGCAGGTTGATCTTCGGCGTGCCATAGCCGCCGTACGTTGACTTGCCAGCCTTGTCGAAGGCCTCGGCATAGCTGTAGCCGTTGGCGCTGGCCTTGTTGTCGTCGTTCTGGCTGCGCGCATCCAGGGCCAGCTGGAGGATGCCGCCGTTACCGACCTCGAAGCCCTTGTTCAGCCCCTGTTGCACGGTCTGCTTCTTGCCGTCGTAACCCTGGCCGGCATTGGTTACCGAGGTGCCCGAGTCATCGGCCTTGAGGATGATGTTGATCACCCCGGCGATGGCGTCGGAGCCGTATTGGGCGGCCGCGCCATCGCGCAGCACCTCCACGTGATCGATGAGGCTGATGGGGATCAGGTCAAGGTCGGTAGGCGCAGCGCCGGCATGGATACCGCTGATGTTCAGGGTGGCGCTGGTGTGGCGGCGCTTGCCGTTCACCAGCACCAGTACCTGCGCCGCGTTCAGCCCACGCAGGCTGGGTGCACGGGCCATGCCGCTGGCATCCCAGCCGGTTTTTTCCGGCAGGGTGAAGGACGGCACGGTGGCGCTGAGGGCCTCCATCAAACCGGGTTTGCCGGTTTGCTGCAGTTGCTTGGCGCTGATCACATCGATCGGCACCGGGCTGGTGGTGACGGTGCGTTTTTCCGAGCCGCGGTTGCCGGTGACGATCACCGTGCCCAGTTGGGCCGAGTCAGCGGCTTGGGCGTTGTTTTCGGCATAGGCGGCAGGTGTGAGCAGGCCGGTAGTGCCGAGGGCCATGGTCAGCAGTGCAGGTTGCAGGCGCGGGCTGGGCAGTTTCAAGGTGTGAAGCATGTTCGCTCTCCATGAGCGCTGTCGAACAGCGGGTGCACAGGGGCCGCCCGCCAGGTGGCCCTGGCAGGCAAGCAAGAGGGGGACGGGGGTTAGCGGCGTATCACGGTGCTTTGGCAGCGACCGCTTCGATTTCGACCAAGGCGCCCGGCAGCGGCAGGGCTACCACCTGCAAGGCAGTGCGGGTTGGTTTGCGGGGTTGTTCGGCGGTGGCGAAGAATTCGGTGTAGGCCGCTTGCAGCCCGGCAAAGTCCAGCTTGCCATCGTTGGCCGGGTCGCCTACCAGAAACACCCTCAACTGCACGATGTCGCCCAAGCCCAGGCCCTGGCTTTGCAGCGCGGTCTGGATTTTGTTCAGCACCGAGCGGGTCTGGGTTTCGGTGTTGCCATAGGCGGCAATGGTTTGCGCTGGCGCCTTGGGGTCGGCGACGTCGGGCAGGGTGCCGCTGACGAACGTCAGCGCGGCCCCGGCCGGTACCGTGACCAGTTGCGAAATGGGGAACTTCGAGCCGGGCGGGTCGACACGCTTGATGGTGTCGGCCTGGGCGGTGAGTGCGGACAGTGACATGAAGGCTCCAAGCAGCAGGGCAGTTGTGTTCATCAAAGGGCTTCCTTGTTCAGGCGGCGACGCCGCGTTGCTGTTGCAGGGCATGCCGGGCGATCTGCCCGACCACATGGCGGGCCGAGTCCGCGGCACTGTTCTGCCAGATGCCCACGCCCCCATGGGCCAGTGCATCGCTGGCCAGCCAGGTGCGGCCTTGGGGCTGGTTGAGGTGCGAATAGCCAGGCTCGGCCAGTACGTCATGGACGATCCACGGGCTTTCGCTGAACGGTACCTTGGACCAGTTCACCGCCACCCCGCGTTGCAGCTTGCCGGCATGGCCCGGGTGCAACGACTCCACCGCCTGGCGCGACGATGCCAGTTGCTGCTCTACCGAGCGCGTGGCGAATGTGCGCGCCACGTCTCCGGTGTTGTAGGTGCCCACCAGGATGCCCTGGGCACTGTTCAGGTGGTCGCTGGGGTACCACAGCAACCGCGCTTCGTGGTTGATGTACGAGAGCCCGCCGTAAATCTGGAACTCGCTTTCCCAGAAGCGCGGCGCCTGCCACGCCACCTTGTTGGCCAGGTCCGGTTTGGCCTGGGCAATGGCCGCCTGGGTGGTGTTGCCAAAGTTGTGGTCGACCCGCGCCAGCAGGGGCAGGGGGATGGTGACGATGGCGTAGTCGGCGGTTTCCACCTGGGTGTTGCCAGTGCTCCGGTCGCGCCAGGTCACCTGGCTACCGCTGTCCCCGGTGCGTATGGCCTGCACTTCGGCGTGCAATTGCACCTTGCCCTGCACCTTGGCGTACAGCGCCTTGGCAATCTGGTCCATGCCGCCCACCGGCTGGAACATGGTGGCGGAAAACTCCGGGATTTCGTCGAACACCAGCGGCAGCATCAGGTTAGGGTTGAGCAGTTGCTTGAGTGCTACTGGCTGGCGCTGGATGGGGGTTTGGTCGCCGGCCCCGGCGAAGCGCGTGTAGCCGGCGCGTACCGAGCCCTTGTAATGGCGTTTCTCGTCGAGGTCGCCGTACACCTTCAGAAAATCCAGCAGGGCTTTCTGGTCGCCGCTATCCAGTTCCTTGTCCAGTGCTTTGCCGCTGATGCTGCGCGACAGCAGTTCGCTAAGGTGCCCGCGGGTGTCGTTCACTGCCTGGCGCAACAGCAGCGGCGGCTGTGCAAGGTCTGGTTGGGCGAGGGCGTTGCGGCTGCTGTTGACCAGCACTTCCAGCGGCACGCCCAGCTCGCGGCAGTAGCCGAGGATGGTCAGGTGGTGGCTGGGCAGCCGGGCGGGGCCTGCGTTGAAGTAGTAGCCGTTGTCGAAGCGCACCTGCTGGCGGCTGCCGTCGTTGTGCAGCACCTCGTCGCCGTTGCGCAGCGTCCAGGCTCGCCCGCCGATTCGCTCGCGAGCCTCCAGCACGCGCACATCAAAACCGGCTTTGCCAAGTTCATAGGCCGCCACCAGGCCGCTGATGCCAGCGCCCACTACCAGCACGCGCTTGCCATTGCCGGACGTGGCTGGCAGCCCCAGCGGCTGGAAGGTGCTGGCCGTGGCTGCGCTGGGCAAAAGGCCAAGGGCAGACAGGCTGCCAAGCGCGGCGCCGTAGCTGCCAGCGGCCATCAAGTGGGCAATAAGGTCTCTGCGGGTCAAACCCATGGTATGTACTCCTTGCAAGTGGAAAAGTGAGTCCGTTCAGGGGGCGCTACAGCTCGTAGCGCACGCTCAGCAGTACGGTGCGTGGGTCGTTGACCGAGTAGTAGGCGGTGCGGCTGGCAGCCGAGTAGGCGGTGCTTTGCGGGTAGGCGCGATCGAGCAGGTTCTTCACCGACAAGGTGGTGGTCCAGTGGCCATCCGCGCTGGCATAGCTGGTGCTGGCATTCCAGAAGCCCTGGGCGGGTATTTCGTAGATGTCGGCGTTCAGCGGGTTGGCGTAGGAACGGGTCTGGTACTGGTAGTCGGTGTTGGCCACCAGCTCACCCGGCAGGTTCACCGGCACTGTCCAGTTCAGGCCAAGGCTGGCGTTCCATTCCGGCGCAAAGATCATTTTCTTGCCATCGGCGCTCACGCCCGGGCCGCTGGCGTTCTGGAAGTCGTCATACTGGCTTTTCAGGTAGCCCAGGTTGGCGGTCAGGCGCAGGTCACGGGTGAGCAGCGCGGTGTTTTCCAGCTCCACGCCGTAGGTATGGGCACTGCCTACGTTGGTACGCAGGTTGGCGCTGATGGCCGGGTCCCAGGCATTGGTCTGCAAGTCTTCGTAGTCGTTGTAGAAGAAGGCGATGTTGCTGCGCAGGCGGCCATCGGCAAAGTCACCCTTGAAACCGATTTCGTAGGTCGTGACGTTTTCCGGGTCGAAGCCCTGCTCGGCGGCGGCGCGGGTTGGCGCACGGTTGTCGAAGCCACCGGCCTTGAAACCCCGGGCCACATAGCCGTACTGGATCAGGTCGTCGCTCCAGGCGTATTCCAGGCCTACCTTGGGGCTCAGAGAGGCCCAGGAATCGCTGGTCTGGGCAGCGAAGTTGGTGCCGGTAATGGCGCGATCGGTGGTAATCGCATAGTTGGTGTAATCGAAGTTCTTGTGCTCGTGCGTGAAGCGCAGGCCCGTGGTCAGCGACAGGCGAGGCGTGAGCTTGTAATTGCTCTGGCCATACAGCGCGTAGCTCTCGGTATCGGTGGTGCTGTACTGGCCGCTGGCATTGACCCGATTTTGCGCGACAGAAAAGGTCAGGCTGTCGCGCTCTGCACGAAAGCGTTCCTTGTACAGATACGCCCCGAGGGTGTAGCTGAACCGGTCGTATTCACCGTTCAGCTGGAACTCCTGGGTGGCGTAGCGCTGCTTGTAGGTGATCAGGTTGTTCTGGATTGGCGATGCGGTACCGCTGTTGGCCTGGCCAGAGTTGTCGTAGTCCACCGGCTGGTCAAACTCGGACCAGGCAGTGACCGACTTGAAATTCAGGTGGTCATCGATGGTGTAGAGGGCGCGCAGCACCGCGCTGCCTTGGTCCAGCTTGTTCTTGGGGTCAAGGCTGCTGTAGGTCTTGAACTTGTCGAAATGGCCGTTGGCCGGGTTGAAGGGGGTGTAACTGGTGGTATCGCCACGGTCGAAGGTACCGGCGAGGGTGAGTTGCACGTCCCATGGCGAGTCCTGCGGCGCCAGGCGCAACTTGCCACGGTAGGACTGTATGTCGATGTTGTTGACGTCCTTGTGGCGGGTGCGGTTGTACACGGTGCCATCGCGGGTCAGGCGGATTGCCGAAAAGCTGCCGAACAGGGTGTTGTCCACCAACGGCCCGCTGACCAGCAACCGGCCGTTCTGGGCGTTGTAGTTGCCAGCGCCCAACTCGACGAAGCCACGGGTCTGCTGCGTGGGGTCGCGCGTGATGACACGCACCGCGCCTGCTGCACTGTTACGCCCGTACAGGGTGCCTTGCGGGCCACGCAATACCTCGACACGCTCCACATCGTTGAAGTCCAGCATCGAGGAAATCGCCCGCGGGATATACAGGTCGTCGGCATACACCGCGACCGCCGCTTCCTGGATCGGGTCGGTCTCGCCAATGCCGCGTATGCCGTAGGTTTGCGCGCTGTAGGAAATGGACTGGCGGTTCAGGGTGAGGTTGGGTACCCGCCCGGACAGGTCGCGCACGTTGTTGATTTGCGCATCCTGCAGCGTGCGCTCGTCGAAGGCACTGATCGCCAGCGGGGTTTTCTGCAGGTTTTCTTCGCGGTGTTCGGCCGTGACGGTGACGGTGGGCAGCTTGCCGCTCTGGTCCTCGGCAGGCTCGGCGAAGGTGACAGGGGTGAAGAGGGCGAGGGCAACGGCAGCCGACAGGTGATTGAGCGCAGGGGTGGGCAAATGTCTCATGCAGAAGCTTCCAGGTAACCATGATCGAGTGGGTTTTCGGATACCTGGATACCGGAGCCGGGTGACGGGGCCCGAGGCTGAAGGAGGTATTAGGTTCCTTTGCCTCCGCCAGTCAGGGGTCGGTCTGGTGAGAACATATCTCTATGAAAAATGCTTTTGAAATACTTTTTGCATCTAAGCTAATATTGCTAGCTCGAATTTATTTGATTTTATTAAATGCAAGAAATGCATTTTGAGGGTGGGGTGAAGTTGGCCTGTATTGTGCTGCTTGTATCGGCCTCTTCGCGGGCGTGCCCACGAAGAGGTCGATACCGGCTGAATCAGTGCCCCATGGCCAACTTGGCGCTCATCTGCCGACGGCGGTAGGCACTGTCACGCGAAGCCAGCCACCAGTACAGCGGCGAAGTCACCGCCAACCCCACCAGCCACGACAAGTCAGCACCGTTGATGTGCTCGGAAATCGGCCCGACATACAGCGGCGTGTTCATGAACGGGATCTGCACCACGATACCCACTGCATAAGCGATCAGCGCCTGCGGGTTGTAGCGCCCGTAGATACCGCCATCCACCTGGAAGATCGACTGGATGTCATAGTCGCCTTTGTGAATGGCGTAGAAGTCGATCAGGTTGATCGCCGTCCATGGCACCAGCACCACCAGCAGTACCA
Organism: Pseudomonas sp. NPDC008258; assembly: GCF_042956345.1. Lineage (NCBI taxonomy): Bacteria > Pseudomonadati > Pseudomonadota > Gammaproteobacteria > Pseudomonadales > Pseudomonadaceae > Pseudomonas > Pseudomonas sp. NPDC008258. The sequence goes on along the minus strand of NZ_JBIBGE010000016.1, from coordinate 15,443 downwards.
GCACCATGTCGACGAAGTGGCCGATGAAGTCTGCCGAAGCGAACACCGCCACTACGCAGCAGGCCGACAGTACGATCAGCGACAGCACCGCACGGCTCTTGGCGGTCGGGATCCAGCGGTAGGCGAAAGTTTGTACCAGGGTGATGATCGACAATACCGCGCCATACAGGTTGAGGGCGTTGTGGCTGATCACGCTGAGCAGGAACAGCACCAGCATGACCGGGCCGAGGGTGCCGGTGGCCAGCTTGACGGCGTCCATGGTGTCCATGCCGGCCGGAATGGCCAGCACCGCCACGGCGCCGAAGATGAACGACAGGCTCGAACCCAGGGCTGAGCCCAGGTAGGTGGTCCAGAAGGTCGAGCTGACTTTGACATCTGCCGGCAGGTAGCGCGAGTAGTCCGACACATAGGGCGCAAAGGCGATCTGCCACAGCGCAGCCAGCGATAAGGTGGCCAGCCAGCCGGCCAGGTTGAAGCCGCCGCGGGTCAGGAAGTCGTCGCTTTGCACATGGGTGAAGATGTAGCCGAAACCGACCACGATGCCGATGCCCAGCACCCAGGTGCCGATGCGGTTGAGCACGTGGATGAAGCGGTAGCCGATGATGCCGATGATGCCCGAGCCCAGTGCACCGATGACGATGCCCACCGGTACTGGCACAGCGTCGACCACGCCGTGCAGCGACTTGCCGGCGAGCACGATGTTGGAGGCGAAGAAGCCGATGTACATGACGCCGGCGATCACCACCACCAGCAACGCGCCAAGGGTGCCGAACTGGGCGCGGCTCTGGATCATCTGCGGGATGCCCATCTGCGGGCCCTGGGCCGAGTGCAGCGCCATCAGCACACCACCGACCAGGTGGCCCACCAGGATGGCGACGATGCCCCACACCAGGTTCAGGTGGAACAGCTGCACGCCCAGCGCGCCGGTAACGATGGGCAGCGGCGCGATGTTGCCGCCGAACCACAGTGTGAACAGATCCCTTACCTTTCCATGGCGGTCTTGCGGGGGCACGTAGCCGATCGTGTGTTTTTCTATGAGGGGTGCCGAATTGGCTGCACTGGTCATGACTGACTCCAAGGCAAGGTAGGGCATCGGGAACTGCCCGGGGGCGTGCCGGCGAAGGGCGACGCGTTCTTGTTGGAGCGATGATGCGGGGCGCGGGGATAACGAGAAATTAGTAAATATGTACCCATAAACCTTAAAAAACCTAAGGCTGACAAAAGCTTAAGCGGGTGACGGTAGCAAGGAGGGTGCCAGCTGGCGGGAGGGCTTGAAGTAGAGGGGTTTGGCTTCGGCTTGGCGTGAAGGGGTGTGCATGCGTGGTGCGTCGTGCGCGTTTGCAGGGCAGATTGAAGGCTGCCTGTTCTGGCCCTTTCGCGGGCTTGCCCGCTCCCACAGGTACGGCGCAGCTTCAGAAACTGTGGTGAACCTGTGGGAGCGGGCAAGCCCGCGAAAGGGCCGGTGCAGGAAAACCGCTACATCGGCAACAACCGGTCCTGAATCACCTCTTTCATCACCAAGGTCGAGCTCAAGCGCTTCACATTGGGAATGCTGGTCAGCTTCTCGTCATACAGCTTCTGAAACGCCGGCAGGTCCTTGGCCACCACATGCAGTAGGTAGTCCGGGTCACCAAACAGCCGCTGCGCCTCGACAATCTGTGGGATCTCGGCCAGTGCCGCTTCAAAGTCCGCCACCGGCTGGCGGGTGACCTCGCGCAGGGTCACGAACACCAGCGCGGCAAAGTTGAGCCCCAGGGCGCTCGGCGCCAGGCGTGCGTGATACCCCAGGATCGCCCCGGACTCCTCCAGCGCCTTCAGGCGCCGATGGCAAGGCGACAGGCTGAGCCCCACGCGGTCAGCCAACTCGGTCACCGACAGGCGACCGTCTTTTTGTAGTTCGGCAAGAATCTTTCGATCAGTCCTGTCCATTGAGAAGGATCTTCCAGTAATTGAACCCTGACGGGGAATATACGAAAGAAAATCCCCGGACGGAATCCGTAATCTTTCGACATCCCAAAGCAGTGGAAAAGGAAGATTCAAGTGGCTATCAGTGTTCTGACGGCGTTCTGGGCCGTGTCGATGCTGTTCGTGATGACCCCAGGGGCAGACTGGGCCTACGCCATTTCGGCGGGCATGCGGGGGCGCTGGGTGATGCCGGCAGTGGCAGGGATGTTGTCGGGGCATTTTCTGGCGACCTTGGTCGTGGCGGCCGGGGTCGGCAGCCTGCTGGCCGGCCACCCGCTGGCGCTTACCCTGTTGACGCTGGCAGGCTGCAGCTACTTGCTGTGGCTGGGCGGTAACCTGTTGCTCAGCCCGGCATTGCCGGAGGCCGGGCAGGGCGGGGTGGGGGAGTCGGGCTCGCGCTGGGCGTTGAAAGGGTTTTGCGTGAGCGGGCTGAACCCGAAAGTGTTCCTGCTGTTCCTGGCCCTGTTGCCGCAGTTCACCGACCCGCAGTCAAGCTGGCCGGTGCCGTTGCAGATCCTGTTGCTGGGCCTGGTGCACTTGTGCAGCTCGCTGGTGATCTATTCGCTGGTCGGCTATGGCGCCAAGGCCGTGCTGAGCACCCGGCCGGGGGCGGCCAGGCTGGTCGGGCGGGTATCCGGGGTGGCGATGATCGCGGTGGCACTGGGTTTGATTGCGGGGCAAATCAACTGAGTTGACCGGTATCGAACGGCTTCAGATAAACTCGCCGGCACCCCACCGCACAATCAGGATGTGCCCCATGCCCGAAACCACGCAACTGCTCACCTTTGCCCTGATCTGCCTCGGCATGGTCCTGACCCCCGGGCCGAACATGATCTACCTGATTTCCCGCTCGATCTGCCAGGGGCGCAAGGCTGGCTTGATTTCCCTTGGCGGGGTAGCGCTGGGCTTCGTCATCTACATGTTCTCCGCCGCACTGGGCATTACCGCCCTGGTGATGGCTGTGCCTTTCGCCTACGACGCGCTGCGCATCGGTGGCGCGCTGTACCTGCTGTACCTGGCCTGGCAGGCCCTGCGCCCGGGCGGTCGCTCACCGTTCCAGGTCAAGGAGCTGCCGGCAGACAGCCCGCGCCGGCTGTTCACCATGGGGTTCGCCACCAGCCTGTTGAACCCCAAGATCGCCGTCATGTACCTGTCGCTGATGCCGCAGTTCATCGAGCCCGGTCACGGCAGTGTACTGGTGCAGTCACTGGTGCTGGGCTCGACGCAAATCGCCATCAGCGTCTCGGTCAATGCATTGATCGCGATCATGGCCGGCTCCATTGCCGTGTTCCTGGCCGGTCGGCCGCTGTGGCAGCAGGTTCAGCGCTGGTTGATGGGCACGGTGCTCGCCGGGCTGGCGGTACGTATGCTGGCTGAAGGGCGCCGTTGAGCTCGCAGGCGCGCCGCTGGGCTTAGCTGCCCAGCACCTTCCCGAGTATCTGACACACCTGTTCTGCCGAATAGGGCTTTGCCAGAAATGCAAAGCCTTGGTGCCCGCCCTCGGCAATCGCATCGCTGTAGCCCGAGGTGAGCACGACCGGCAACTGCGGCCGCTGACGCCGCAGTTCACGGGCCAGTGCCAGGCCGCCCATGCCCGGCATCACCACGTCGGAAAACACCGCATCGAAATCACCTGCTGGCCCTGCCAATTGGGCCAGGGCGTCTTCGGCTGAGCGCGCATAGCTGATCCGGTAACCATGGTCTTCAAGGATTTGCGCAGTGAAGTTGCCAAGGTCGGGGTTGTCTTCCACTACCAGTATTCGCCGCTGCTCACCTTGCGCCTGTGCCAGGGTGCTGGCCGGGGTGTCGGCGGTGGGGGCCGCAGAGGCTACTTCCTGGGGCAGGTACAGGGTAAAGGTGGTGCCTTGGCCGGGGGTGCTCTGCACCTGAACATCGCCGCCGGACTGCTTGGCGAACCCGAACACCTGTGACAGCCCAAGCCCGGTGCCTTCGCCCGGTGCCTTGGTGGTGAAGAACGGGTCGAAGATACGTTCCAGCAGTTCAGCAGCAATGCCGACCCCGCTGTCACTTACCGAAATCGCCGCGAACGGGCCGGCCTGCGCAGGCTGGCCACGCAGGGTGGGCAGGCGTTGGTCAGCCTGCAAGCGCAGCTTCAAGGTGCCTTCACCCGCCATGGCGTCACGGCCATTGAGCATCAGGTTGATCACTGCGGTTTCCAGCTGACTGAGGTCGGCGCGGATGTAGCAGGGTGCGTGTGGCAGCTGCAACTCGACCTGGATACGCGCACCGGTGGCGGTGTCGAGCATGTCGGCCATGGCTTCCAGCCGTGGCCCGGCTTCGAACACGTGCGGGCTCAGGGCCTGGCGGCGGGCGAAGGCCAGCAACTGGCCGGTCAGCTTGGCGCCGCGGTCGACCGTGTCGGACATGGTCTTGAGGTAGCGCTCGCGGCGCTTCTCATCCAGGCTGGGCCGCTGCAGAAAGTGCAATGACGAGCGAATGATGGTCAGCAGGTTGTTGAAGTCGTGGGCTACCCCGCCAGTCAGCTGGCCGATGGCTTCGAGCTTTTGCGTCTGGCGCAGTACGGCCTCAGTGTGCAGCAACTGGGCAGTGCGCTCTTCGACGCGGTGTTCGAGGGTGGCATTGAGTGCTTCCAGCGCCGCCATGGCTTCGCGCACCTCGGCGTTGGCCTGCACCCGCTGGATATGGGCCCAGGAGCGCTCGGTGACTTCGCTGAGCAGGGCTTGGTCGTAATCGGTCCATTCGCGCGGTACGCAGTCATGGATCGCCATCAATGCGGTCAGGCGGCCGCCTTTGATCAGCGGCATGCAGATGGTCGCGGTGATGCCGATGGCCTGAAAGGTAGCTGCCTCGTCGGCGGCCAGTTCGCGGAGGTTGTTGTTGATCACCAAGGGCAGGCCGCTGCGTAAACGGCTGAGCGCCAGTTGGCCGAAGTCATGCAGTTGATACTGCCCGACCAGCCGAGGCGAGCCTTCGACCACTGCGTCGCCGCAGATGGTGAAGCCGTCCTCGTCCGGGTCCATCACTGCATACGCGCAGCTGGAGAGGCCCAGGTGCTCCACCAGCATGCGCGTGGTGGTGGCCAGGATCTGGTCCGGGGCGGTAGCTTCGGCCACGGCACGGCCGAGTTGGTCAAGAAAGTTCAGGCGCTGGTTGGTTATCACGCTGGCCGTGGTTTCGGTAACGGTGTCGAGCATGCCAAGCACCTGGCCATCATGGTCGCGGATGGGGCTGTAGCAGAACGTGAAGTAGGCCCTTTCCGGGCCGCCGTTGCGGTCAATGGTCAGCGGGAAGTCTTCGATGTACACCGCCTCGCCGGCCAGCGCGCGGTCGGCCATGCTGCCGATGTCGGCCCAGGCTTCCTGCCACACGTCGCGAAAGGGGATGCCCAGTGCCAGGGGCTTGCGCCCGAGAATTTCGGTGAAGGCATCGTTGTTCAAGGTGAGCAGGTCCGGGCCCCAGAGCACGGCCTGGGGAAAGCGCGAAGCCAGGCACAGGGCCAGGGTGGTTTTCAGGGCGTCTGGCCAGTGTTCGAGCGGGCCCAGGGGCGTTGCGGCCCAGTCGTGGGTGCGGATGCGTTCGGCCATCTGTCCGCCGCCGTCTAGCCATTTTGCCATGTGCTCTGCCGGTCCGTTTGCGTAAGGCTCTCAGGGTGCACCGAGAATAGGCGATTGGCGAGGGGTTTGTGCACGCCTGTGCTGACCTCCGGGCGGGTGGCAACGTTTCAGAACTGGTAATCAACCTGGGCCAGCAGCGTTCGCCCTGGCATCGGCTGCAGGAAGGTGTTGGTGGCGCCGGCCAGGCCACTGACGAAATTCAGCTCGTCGGTGACATTGAGCATGCGCACCGTCACCCCCCACTGCGGCTGGCGGTAGTACACGGCGAGGTCAAGGTTGTACTCATCGGGCACTTTCACCGTCTTGCTCAGGTTCAGGTACCAGCTGCTGGTCCACCACCCCGACAGCTCCACGCCAAAGCCTGAATCGAAGCGGTAGTCCACATAGCCACCGGCGTTGTATTCAGGAATCTGCACTGCATCGAACTTGCCGGACGGCCGCTGGTTCAGGGTGTTGTTGTCGCCGAACACCGTACCGTTGTCGGGGATGAAACCGGCTGAGGCAAACCCGGCCTGGCTGGTGAACTCGTTGTAGGCACTGATGCGGCTGAGGTTGAGGCCACCGCGCAGGTGCTGGTCCTGGTAGCGCAGGGTAGCCTCCCAGCCTTTGACGATCAGCCGGGCGATGTTGTTGTTGCTGTCCGGCGACTGGTCGCGGGCTTGCTTGTAGGCGGCCAGGGTAAGGAATAGCTGGTCAGGCACGGCCTCCACCTTCAAGCCCACCTCGTGCAACACGCTCAGGCTCTCGAAGGCCAGCGGGTTGAGCTGGTTGGCGCCGGCACCGCTGCCCCAGCCCAGGCCATTGGTGAAGAAGCCGGTGTTCACTGCCAGCGAACGGTCGAAGGTGTAGTAAAGGGTGCTGTTTTCCGTGGGTTTGACGTAGGGGCTGACCTGCACCGAGAACAGCCGGTAGTTGCCCGAGTCCTTGCGTGGGTTGCCACCGGGCAACACCAACGGGTTTTCGATGCGGGCATCGATCCAGCTGCGGCTGGCGCCCACGTTCAGGCCCACGCGCTCGCCCAGGCGCAGGTTGTGCTGGCTGAACAGGGTCTTGGTGGTCCAGGTGCTGTCGGCGGTGTAGGGCGCCACCGACTCGGCATACAGGCCATGCCCGGCGGGGTACATGGCCGGTAGGTTGAGCCAGCCGTAGTAGCTGGAAAACTGCGGCACGCCGGGCTGGCCGATCCACGCAGCGTTACCGCCAGCGGGGTTGCGGCCGGCCAGCCCAAGCAGGTCGCCGGGGTTTTTCAAGGTTGGGTCCAGGGTCAGGTCGTAGGCGTTGATGGTGCTGCCAAAGTTGTTGTTGGCGGCGATCGACTCGTTACGCTCGCGGCGGTAGATCAGCCCGGTATTACTGTCGTCAACCAACGTCAGGTCGCCCAGTTGCAGTTGACCACGGGCGCGGAACTCGAAGCGGTTGTCGAAGATATCGTCCTTGCCCTGTACCTGGAATGCGCCCACCGCGTCGGTGGTGTCGGTGGAGTGCTGATAGAAGGTGCTGTTGGCCAGGGTAATCGCCGGTGTCAGGTCGCCTTCGACACGCAGTTGCGTGGTAAAGCGCCGCGAGCGGTTCTCGTCTTGCGAGCGCTGGCCGGTCTGTGACGATAACGAGGTAAGGCCGTTGCCTGCCAGTGACGGGTCGTAGACCCAGCCGCGCAGGCTGCCAGGGTTGGCCTGTGTGTTGGGCGAGGCGCCTTGGAAACTGCCGTTTACTACCTGATATTGGCCCTGGGCGTTGCGCTGGCGCTGCACCCACCCCAGCACCTGGGCATCGGCGGCGCCGGAAGACAGCACCGGCGACCACAAGGTGTTGCCGTTCTGGATAACCGGCGTGGCGCGGCCGGCGTAGTACTTGCCGTGGTCGACCAGGTCCTGCGTGGCGCGGTTCCAGCCGTGGGTGATGTTGTAGTCGTAGTAGTCGTCGTAGGCGGCGTTCCAGTCCACCCGCAGGTTGTCGTTGCGCCAGGCCAGCGCGCTGTAAAAGGCGTCGAAGTTGTTCTCGACGTTGTCGTAGAAGTCCTCCTGGCGCTGGCGGGTGATGCTCACCCGGTAGGCCAGGTTGTCGGTCAGCGGGCCGGTGTTGTCGATACTGAACTTGGTGGCGTCGCGCGATTCGCCATCGGGGATCCAGCTGCCGATTTCACCGCTGAGTTTCGTGCGGAAACGGTTGAAGTCGGGCTTCTTGCTCAGGTAGTTGACGTAGCCGCCACTGCCGCTGACCGAACCGTACGTTACCGAGGACGGCCCGGCAACGATGTCTGCGCCCTCGTAGGCGTTGAAGTTGGCCGGGTGGCGCACGCCATAGGCGCGCTGGCCGTCCTGGAACACTTCGGTGTTCTGCCCGCGCATCTGCGGGGCGATGCCGGCGTTCTGGCCGCCACCACGGGTGATGCCGGGGGCGTATTTGACCAGGTCGTCGGAACTGCGGATCGGGTCGTTGGCCAATTGTTCTGCGTTGATCTGGGTAACCGAACGCGGGGTATCGAGCACCTTGGCTTCCAGGCCACCGTAGATCGAGGCTGGCGGGCGGGTGGGCAGGGCGTCGTCGTCAGGCTGCTCGGCCTGTACGGTGACGGTTTGCAGCTGGGTGTCTTCGGCGTAGGCCAATGACGCGCTGGTGGCCAGGATGGCCAGTGCCAGGGCGCTGGGCTGGAATTTTGGGTGCAGCAAGGTGACGCGGGGCATTGGCTGGGCCTCGTTGGATAAAAGGGGGATGAGAAACGAGGGCGCAGCCGCGCCTGCGGTTGGTTTGGTTGTTGTGCTGCCTGTCCCGGCCCTATCGCCGGCAAGCCAGCTCCCACAGGGATAGCGCAAGCCTTCAGTCCTGTGCAGGCCCTGTGGGAGCTGGCTTGCCGGCGATAGGGCCGGGACAGGCGATTGAGGGCTTGAAAGTCAACTTCTGAGCCACAGGCTCTCGAACCGCCAGGTGCTGAACAGTGACTGCTCGGCCTGCGCGCCACCCACGCGGGTGCTGACGCTGTCGAGCAAATCGGCAAAGCCCCAGATCAACATGCCACCGCGTTCGTACTGGATACGCTGCGCCTGGTGCACCAGCGCCTTGCGCTTTTCCAGGTCTGGCTGGGCCATGGCGGCGAGAAAGGCCTCGCTGAATTCGGGGTCGTGGAAGTGGGTCTTGTTGGCCACGGCAAACGGCGCATCGGTGTGAATGGCGCTGGCCAGGAACGGCGCGCCGATGCTGCCACCGGTACTCAACGTCCAGTCGTCGCGCTGCGGCCCCTGGAACGTGGCCAGGTCGACCTGGCGTACGTTGATCGTCACACCGATGCGTCGGGCCTGTTCGGCCAGCACCAGTGCCGAGGCCAACCCCGGCCCTGGCGTAGTCACCAGTTCCACCTGCAACTGCTCATGGCCGGCCTCGCGCAGCAACTGCGCCGCCCGCTGCGGGTCGTGTCGGCGCGGGCCGAGGCTGTGGTCGAAGGTAGGGTCGAATGGCGCATACAAATCGTTGGCTACCCGGCCTTGGCCATTCAACGCACGGCGCACCAGCTCGTCGCGGTCGGCCAGCAGGCGGAACGCCTGCCGTACCCGCGGGTCGTTGAATGGCGCCCTGGCAGTGTTCATGTCGAACGACAACCAGTTGCCACTCACCGACTTCAACAGCCGCAACCGTGGGTCAGCCTGGAGTACTTGCAGGTGCTCGGTGGACATGACATTGGCCATGTCGATCTGCCCCGCACGCAGTGCCGCCAGGCGGCCTGTCTGGTCTTTGAAGTCGATGATCTCCAGCTCATCGGCATAGGGTTTGTCGGGTTTGTAGTAGTTGTCGAAACGGGTAAAGAGCGAACGCTGGCCCGGCGTGAAGCTTTTCAGCTTGTAAGGCCCGGCACCGACCGGGTTGGTGACCGGGTGATAGTCCACCGGCACGATGCCGCCGAAGTTGACCCAGGTTTCCGGCAGCGGCAGGTAACTTCGCCCGTTGCGAAAGCCCAGGCGCACGGTGCGGTCATCCAGCCTGTGCAGGTTGTCGCGGTCCACCCAGTGCAGCAGCGCTGCGTAAGGCGAGGCCAGCTGCGGGTCGGTGAGGCGGCGGATGGAGAAAATCAGGTCGTCGGCGTCGATGGTCTTGCCGTGGTGGAATTCCAGCCCGGGCTTCAGGCGCAGGGTCCAGCTGCTTGCATCGGCATTGGGCTCGGCAAACTCGGCCAGGGCCAGGCGTGGCTGCATCTGCTCGTCCCATTCCCATAGCTTGCTGTACAACGCGAAGCCACGGACGATACCGCTGCCAACAGGTTTGTGGGCGTCGAGGTTGCCGCTTTGGTTGCCGTCGATGATGCCTAACCGCAGCCGCCCGCCATGGCGCGGCTGGTCGGCTGCGCCATGGCTTGGGCTGTCGGTGGGGCCGCAGCCGGCCAGCAACCCGCCGGCCAGCACGCCAGCGTGGCCAAGAAAGCTGCGCCGGCTGAGTGGGTAACCGTCCCTGGCCATGGCGTCAGGCCCCGTTGCTGGCGTGCAGTTGCACGGGTTCGGTTGCCGGGCGGGCAAGGGCTGCGCGCTGCCCACGGAAGTGCGGCAGGATGTGCTCGCCGATGCGGTAGGCCTCTTCCAGGTGCGGGTAGCCAGCCAGGAAGAACAGGTCGATGCCGATGCCGTGGTACTCACGGATGCGCGCCACCACGTTGGCGTAGCTGCCTACCAGCGCGCAGCCCGGCGGGATACCGATGTAGCCGAAGCCGGTCCACACATTGGGGTGGATGAAGAAGTCGTCGAAGGCCTGTTGCTCGTCCTTGTCGTTGTAGCCTTCTTCGTAGCTCAGCTTGCGTGCCGTGCGCAGGCCGGCGTGGGCGGCACGGGCCTTGACCGTGCCTTTGGCCACGCCTTCGTCGAAGAAGCGTTTGGCTTCGGCCAGCGCGGCCTCTTCAGTGTCGCGGGCAATGACGTCGATGGACAGGCCAAAGCGGATATCGGTGCGCCCCCATTTCAACGCACGGGCGCGGATGTCGGCGATCAGCGCGGCAATCTCGTCCGGGTGCTCGGCACGCATCAGATAGAAGTCGGCGTGCTTGGCGGCAAACTCCCGTGCGGCCACCGACGAACCGGCGGTGCAGATCAGCGGTAGCTCGGCCTTTTTCAGCGGGCCGCGCAGGCCACCGCCTTCGGCACGGTAATACGTACCTTCATAGTGGAACTGCTCGTTGTGCCAGTAGCCGCGCACCACGTCCATGAATTCGGTGGCACGGGCGTAGCGTTCGTCGTGGCCTTCAAAGTCGCCGACCTGGCGCTGGATGGCATCCGAGCCGCCGTTGATGATGTTCCAGACCAGGCGGTTGCCGGTGGCGCGCTGGTAGGTCGCAGCCTGCTGCACGGCCACCCAAGGGGTGTAGTGGTAGGGCTGGAACGCGGTCACGAACTTCAGCGTGCGGGTTTCCCGGGCCAGCAGCGAGCACACCGTCCATGGCTCTTCGCCGGTAGGCGCATTGACCATCAGCGCCCCGCCGAAGCCGTTGATTTCCGCTGCGCGGGCGATCTGGCCGAGGTAGTCGATGTAGGTGAAGTGATCACCTACGGCAAACCCCGACACCGCACCGCTGCTGGGCCCGCCCGCGTGCCAGTCGCCGCGGTTGCGCGGGTCGCCGGGCAGGAACTGGGTTTCGCCGTGCAAGGGCAGGCGGGTGAAGAACTCGATGCTCATGGGGCGGCCTCCTTACTGGACGCTTGGGCTGCAATTTGGGGTGACCGGCTGGCCACTGATGACCTGGCGGGCGAAAGGGATCGAGTCTTTCAGCGAGGCATTTACCGTTTCGCTGTGGCCCAGGCCCTTGTACAGGTGGCCCTGTACCACGGAGCCGGCCTTGCAGGCGTCCTGCATCAGTGCCACCTGTGTGGCGGCAGCGGGGGTCTTGTCCTCGGCGCCGGTACCGATGAAGATCGGCTGGGCCAGTTTCAGGGTCGGGTACGACACCTGCGCCAGCCATGGCTTCAGCTTGTCGCCCTTGTAGTCTTTCTTGGCATTTGCCGGGGTCAGGCCGGTGCCAACCACGTCGCTGACCAGTGAAGACAGGCAGCTGGTGCGTGCCTGCTCGAACAGCGGCAAGGCCTTGTCGGTGTAGAAGTCGCGCGGGTCGATGCTTGGGTCGTACTGCTGCGCTGCAAGCAGGGTGTAAAAGCCGTAGGCCAGGGCCGGGTCGACCTTGTCCTGGTCCTGCTCGCCAACGTTTTTTGCGCCGATGGTATAGATGACGCCAGTGCCGATGCTGCCCTTGACCCCCAGTTTGGGCGCATAGGTGGCGGCGTAGGCACCCGCGGCAAACGCCCCGGCACCGCCCTGCGACTGGCCGATGATCAGCACCTTGTCGGCCAGCCCTGGTACGGCGGCCACCACGGCTTTGGCTGCATCGAGAATGCCGTAGGCGGCCATGCGGTTGTTCAGCAGCGGGTGGCCACCGGGTACGCCCAGGCCCTGGTAGTCGGTTGCAACAATGGCGTAACCCTCATCAAGCCAGCGGTTGAGGTACTGCACGTCACGGTAGCTGCGCCCGGCCCAGGACGGCGCGCAGATATCGGCCACGCCGACCGTGCCATGGCCCCAGCTGGCAACCGGCCAGCCGCCTGCCGGTGCCTTGCCTTTGGGAATGAACAGCGCGCCGGAAACCACCACCGGGGTCTTGCCGTCGATGCCGTCCAGCGAGGTGTAGAGGATGCGTTGTGCACTGGCTGCGTTGGGCAGGCTCAGCGCTTGTTCCAACGGTTCGCTACGCAGCAGTTTGCCGGGTGTGGCGGGGATGGCTTTGGTCCAGGTGTAGAAGGCCGACACGCGGCCATCGCCCTGTTGCGGGTCGGGCTTGGGCGCATAGGTTTCGGCGGCCATGGCGCCAATCGACAGGGCCAGGGCGCTGAGGCCGAAAATGACGGAAGCAGGCAGTTTCATGGTGCTGGGTCTCAAGGTTGATGGCTGATTTGCGCGTCTGACGACGGCCAGTAGTGGGTCAGTTGCAAGTCGATCAGGGCCTGGCGGGTAAAGCCTGTGGCCAGGTCGTGGGTGATGTCGTAAGGCGTGCGGATCAGGCGGTTGGCCAGGGCGTACTGGCCCAGCGCGTCGTAGTGGGCCTTGAGCTGGGCATCGCTTTTTGGCGCCCAGCGCGCCTTCCACGCCACCGGGTCGTCCTGGTCGTCGCGGCGCAGCACGCTTTCGCTGACGCCTGCGCGGGAAGACAGCGCGTAGTAGGCGTCGCGGTTCTGCTCCTGGGAGATCCACCAGGCCGCACGCACCCAGGCGGTGGCCACCAGTTGCGTCAGGTCGGCGTGCTGCTGCACGAAGCGGTCGGTGCCCCACAGGTCCGACACCAGCCGCCAGTCATTGGCGCCTTGCTTGGTCGACCAGAGGATGCGCGCAACGCCTTTGTCTTCCAGGGCATAGGCCTCGTTGAGCAGCACGGCGGCGTCCACCTTGCCGGCAGACACAGCAGCAGCGCCCACTTGCGGGTTGAGGTTGGCGATCTTGAAGTCGCTCAGCTGCAGGCCCTGGCTTTGCAGGAAATTGCTGAAGGCGAACTCCCACGGCCGACCGCGGTGCAGGGCCAGGCGTTTGCCCTTGAGGTCCTGGATGCTGCGAACCGGTGAATCGCTCGGCACCACCAGGTAGATGTTGTTGCCGCTGCCGCCCGGTACCACCAGTTTGCCCGGCACCTGGCCGGCCCCGGCGATGACCGAGGGCAGGTCGCCGCGTACGGCGAAGTCCAGGCTGTCGTTGCTGAAACCTTCGTTGATCTGCGGCCCGGCGCCGGCATGGGGCAGGGCGGTCCATTGCAGTTTCACGCCGCGGGCGGCCAGTTGCTGCTCCAGCCAGCCTTCCTCGATCACGCGGCCGGGGATACCGCCGAATACAGGCGCACCGCCTTGGGTGAAGGCAACAATCGCAATGCGCACGGCCGCCGGTGGTTCAGCTGCCAGTGCAGTCAGGCTGATGAACAGGCCAAGCAGCAGGGTAAGGGCATGACGCCAGGGATTGTTCATGTGCAGCTCCAGGCAAAGGTTCAACAGGCCAAGAGCGAAATGCATGCCAGCCACTTGAAAATGCTCTGGAAGCCTTGAGTTATGGGGCTTTCACTCAAACAGAACTGACCGGTGGCGGGGCTGGCCTGCTGAACGGCAGGCAGGGGAGTGCTGGCGGGTTGCTGCTGTAGCAGCAATGGATTGCTGGAAAATCGAATATTCCTTATTCGAATATCTAAATATTAATTAATAATTTTTTGATCTAATTTGTTTCATGCACTATTGGCTGGCGCGTCAACTGCCAGGAATGCCCCCATGTCGCTGATCACCCACCCCAATGCCCGCGAGCTGACCAAGTCGGTACGTGCCACCGTGCTCGTGTTCAAGGACCCGCGCTCCCAGGAACTGCTCAGCCGGATCGAGCGCCTGGCGCCCAGCGAGGCCAATACCCTGATCATCGGCGAAACCGGCACCGGCAAAGAGCTGGTCGCCCGTCATATCCATCACCTAAGCCGCCGTGGGCGTGAGCCCTTCGTGGCGGTGAACTGCGGTGCCTTTGCCGAAACCCTGGTGGAGAGCGAGCTGTTCGGCCATGAGAAAGGCGCGTTTACAGGCGCCACCAGCAACAAGGCCGGCTGGTTCGAAGCGGCCAATGGCGGCACGCTGTTCCTCGACGAAATCGGCGACTTGCCGCTGAACATGCAGGTGAAGTTGCTGCGTGTGTTGCAGGAGCGTGAAGTGGTGCGGCTGGGGTCACGCACGCCTGTTCCGATCAACGTGCGGCTGGTGGCGGCGACCAACGTCAACCTGGCAGATGCGGTGGTGGCGGGGCATTTTCGCGAAGACCTGTTCTACCGCCTGCATGTCGCGACGATCCGCCTGCCGCCGCTGCGCGAGCGGCCGGGGGATATCCTGCCGTTGGCGGAGTTCTTCATCGAGGAGCATTGCAGGCGCCTGGGCTATGAGCGTGCCTCGCTAAGCCCGGATGCCGAGCGCAAATTGCTGGCGCATAGCTGGCCGGGCAATATCCGCGAGCTGGAGAATGCCATTCACCATGCCCTGTTGGTGTGCCGCTACCAGGTAGTGGCGCCTGCGGACTTGCATCTGGTCGACATGCGGCAACCGCTAGCGGCACCGGCGGCGCATGCCCACTTGCCTGCGGCCGGTGTGGCGCCGCCTGACCTGGAAAGCGCGTTGCTGGCGTTGTTCGAGCAGAATGTGCCCAACCTGTATGAGCATATCGAGGAAACGGTGTTCCGGGCGGCGTACCGTTATTGCCATGGCAACCAGTTACAGACGGGGCGCTTGCTGAACATCAGCCGCAATATCGTGCGGGCGCGGCTGGAGAAGATAGGTGAACTGACAAAAGCGTAGTGGGCGCAGTGCGCGGTCCCACAGGTACTGCATAAACCTGAAGCCTGCGCAGTCCCTGTGGGAGCGGGTTCACCCGCGAAGAACCCAGCGCGTTGGATGGCACCGGCTTCGCCGGTATTCGCGGCCACGGCCGCTCCCACAGGTACTGCATGAGCCTGAGGCCAGCGCGGTTCCTGTGGGAGCGGGCTTGCCCGCGAAGAACCCAGCGCGGTGGATGGCACCGGCTTCGCCGGTGTTCGCGGCCACGGCCGCTCCCACAGGTACTGCATGAGCCTGAGGCCTGCGCGGTTCCTGTGGGAGCGGGCTTGCCCGCGAAGAATCCAGCGCGGTGGATGGCACCGGCTTCGCCGGTGTTCGCGGCTAAAGCCGCTCCCACAGGTACTGCATAAGCCTGAGGCCTGCGCGGTTCCTGTGGGAGCGGGCTTGCCCGCGAAGAATCCAGCGCGGTGGATGGCACCGGCTTTGCCGGTGTTCGCGGCCAAGGCCGCTCCCACAGGTACTGCATAAGCCTGAGGCCTGCGCGGTTCCTGTGGGAGGGGGTTCACCCGCGAAAAATCCA